>NZ_DATBNB010000779.1 GCF_036554565.1 Longimicrobium sp.
CAGGAGCAGGAAAATGGGGATGGCTCTCCGGAGCCGTCCAAAACCCTTGGGGACGGCTCCGGAGAGCCATCCCGTTGTCAACTACATCCTTTTGGGCGCCAGAGGCTTGACACCGTGGCTCATAGAAGGATGACAGGCTATGGCGCACTAACGACTTGGGCGTGCAGACGTTGGTGTGTACCCCCTCTCCCACGCTGTTTGTGGGAGAGGGTGGCACGCGTGTCAGCGCGGCCGGGTGAGGGCCCTACTCCGGCAGCTCGACCAGCGCCACGTCGAAGGTGCCGCCGGTCATCTGCAGCACGGGTTGCTGGCCGGGCACCGCCGGGCTGTAGCAGTGCAGCGTGCCCGAGAACTTTCCGCGCACCCGGTCCACCGAAAGCGACGTGACCTCCACGTTCCCCGCCACCGACGTGCACACCCACGTGGGCATCCCTCCCGTGGACGTGCCCAGGCTGAAGGTGACGCCCGCGCAGTGGTCGCCCTCGCACGCGGCGCCCGCCGAATACGTGCCCACGCCCGAGCCGGGGAAGTAGACGGACACCTGGTCGTACGATCCGCCGGAAAGCGGGACGATGCCGAACGCCAGCACCTGGTCGGGATCTTCGCTCCGCGTGCCCGCCGCCCACTGGTGGTCCGTGCCGCCCGTGGGGAGGGGCGCGCCCTTCGCCTGGAACGTGCCCGCGAGCGCGCTGTTTGCGCTGGTGTAGGTGAAGCGTACTTCGCCGGAGGCGGGGTTTTCGCCGGGGCCGGCCGGCGTCTCGCCGCAGGCCGCGGCAACGGAAACGAGCAGGGCCGCGAACACGGCCGGGATCTTCGAGATGTTCATGGTCGGGTGTGCCGCACCGGGGTTGCTGGTGCGCCGCGGCCCTGGTGCCCCGGCGCTCCGCAAAGCTGCCGTGGAGACGCGGGCGGCGCATGGGAAACCTGACCCGGTGGGAAAGCAGAACGGCCGCGCATCCGAAAGATGCGCGGCCGTTCTGGTACTACGTCCTGCGGTGTGGCCTGCCGAAAAGCCCTCAGCCCGCCTTGCGGATCTTGCCAGCCGAGATGCAGCTCGTGCAAACGCGGACACGCTTGTGCGTGCCGTTGTCGGTCACGATCCGGGCAGGCTGGAGGTTGGGACGCCAGACACGCTTGGTCTTGTTGTTCGCGTGGCTGACGTTGTTCCCGCTGCGCGGGCCCTTTCCGCAGACGGCGCAAAAAGCCATCGGAAGTCTCCTGTAGCCGTACCTTGGTTCCAAACAGTGCGAAGCCGGGAAAGATAGGGCACCCGGGGTGTTTGGTCAACCCGTGGCCGCCGTCCGCTTACGTTGACTCACATGGCGCGCGGGTTTAGCTTTCCGGGCTGCCCACCGACTCTGGCCGCGCGGGCACGCGGGAATCATTTGCCACCCACGGGACATGAAGACAGCACTGATCACCGGCATCACCGGCCAGGATGGAAGCTACCTCGCCGAGCTGCTGCTGGAGAAGGGATACAAGGTGTACGGGCTGGTGCGCCGCAGCTCCACCGTCACCTTCGAGCGCATCCAGCACATCCAGGACCGCCT
>NZ_DATBNB010000780.1 GCF_036554565.1 Longimicrobium sp.
CCGGTAAGTGCGTGAGTTGGTCAGGAGGTGGAACAATGAACGTAGCTGTCCGGTCGATCAGCGAAATCACGCACCAGGCGATGGCCCTGCTCACTCGCGAGCTGGGTTTCGCCGACACGCTGCGTTTCCTCAGGCAGTTCAACACTGGGATGGGGAACTACACTGAAGAGCGTGACGCGATGTTTGGCGATCTGACGCCCGACGAGTTCTTCGCCGAAGCGCGCCGCCGTTTCCCGCCGCGTTCGTCCGATGCAGGCGTTCCGGCCCGCGACCCTGACGCTCCGTTTATCCTGTGAAGATCCTGGTCGTCGATGACGAGCGGGCGATCCGATTTTCGCTCGTGGAACTGCTGCAGGACGACGGGCACGAGGTGCGCGAGGCGGAGCACGCGCCCGCCGCCCTCGCCGCGCTGGAGCAGGCGCCCGCCGACCTCGTGCTTTCCGACCTCACCATGCCCGTCATGGACGGAATGGCACTGCTGGAGGAGGTGCGCGCACGACATCCCGAAACCCTCTTCGTGCTCGTCACCGCGCATGGCGACGAGCGGACGGCCGTGCGCGCGCTGGGCCAAGGCGCGTACGGCTACGTTCCCAAGCCATTCGACAACGACGAGATCCGCGCCGTGGTCCGCCGCGCGCGCGAGGTGCTTTCGCTGCGCGCCGAGAACGGGCGGCTGCGGCGCGAGCTGGCGGGCGACTTCCGCGGGCTGATCGGCGACTCGCCGGCGCTGCGCGAGGTGGTGCGCGTCATCCGGCGCGCCGCGCCCACCGAGGCCACGGTGCTCGTCACGGGCGAGAGCGGCACCGGCAAGGAGCTGGTCGCCCGCGCCGTGCACGACGAGAGCCGCCGTCGTACGGGGCCCTTCATCGCCCTCAACTGCTCCGCGCTCCCCGGCGAGCTGGTAGAGCGCGAATTGTTCGGCCACGTGCGCGGCGCGTTCACCGGCGCGGACCGCGACGCGGAGGGGCTCTTCGAGGCGGCGGACGGCGGCACGCTGTTCCTGGACGAGGTGGGCGACCTGGCCCCGCCCGCGCAGGCCAAGCTGCTGCGGGCGCTCGAAGAGCGGCAGGTGACCCGGCTGGGATCGACCAAGCCGGTGCCCGTGGACGTGCGCATGGTCGCCGCCACCAACCGCCCCTTGGAGGCCATGGCCGCGTCCGGCGCCTTCCGCGACGACCTCCTGTACCGGTTGCGCGTGATCGCCCTGCACATCCCGCCGCTGCGCGACCGCCGCGAAGACGTGATGCCGCTGGCGCTGCACTTCCTGGCGCACTTCGCCGGGCGCTACGGACGGCCCGTGCGCGGCTTTTCGGACGCCGCGCGCCGTCTTCTGCTGTCGTACGACTGGCCGGGGAACGTGCGCGAGCTGCGCAATGCTGTGGAGCGCGCGGTGGTCATGGCCGAGGAGGACGAGATCGGGGCTGGAGACGTGCCGCCGCAGCTGGCGGAGAGCCGCGCACCCGTGGGGCCGGTGGATGCCGCGCTTGCGGACCTCCCCTTCGCCGAAGCGCGCGACCGGGCGATGGAGGCGTGGGAGCGGCGCTTTCTGGCCGCGGCGCTGGAGAGGCACGGGGACAACGTATCCGCCACCGCCCGCGCGCTGGACCTGCACCGCCAGAGCCTGCAGAAGCGGCTGCGCGCATTGGGGCTGACGCGCGAAGGGCCTGCGGACGGACCCGCGCCATCGGCGTAGCGCCGTCGATCCGGGCTCAGGCCCGTAAACAGCGAGCCGCGGAGGCGCATCCGGCACCTCCGCGGCTCATCACTCCTGCGCGGCTGCGATCAGGGTGCCGCCGCTCGTGGGGCCGCGTCGTCGAAGGTGCCCCAACGGCGGTACCAGTCCATCATGTACAGCTGCGTCCGCATCCAGTTGGAAGGCCGCGAGCCGGTGCCGTGGTACTCGCCCGCGAAGCGGAGCAGCGTCGTGGGAACGCCCCGTGTCTTCAGCGCGGCGAAGTACTCCTCCGACTGCGGCATGGGGGTGCGCAGGTCCAGTTCGCCGGTCATGATCAGCGTGGGGGTATTCACGTTGCCCACGTACATCAGGGGCGACTGCTTGAGCCAGGCCTGCGGGTCTTCCCAGAACGGCTTGTCGAAGAAGTTCGCCGTGAACAGCGGAACGTCGGTCTGGCCCGCGAAGCTCAGCCAGTTGATCACCGGGCAGCGCACCGCCGCCGCGCGGAAGCGGTCGGTGTGGCCAATCACCCAGCTGGTGAGCACGCCGCCCCCGCTGCATCCCCCCACGAATAGGTTGGCGGGGTCCACGTATCCCTTGGCGATCACCGCGTCCACGCCCGCCATCAGGTCGTCGTAGTCCACACTGGGGTACGCGCGCTGGATGGCGTTGCCGAATTCCGTGCCGTACCCGGTGCTTCCGCGCGGGTTGGTGTACAGCACCACGAAGCCGTTCGCGGCGAAGTTCTGGAACATCGTGTTGAAGCCCACGTTGTACATGGAGTGCGGTCCGCCATGAATCTCCATGAGCAGCGGGTACTTGCGTGACGGGTCGAACCTGGGGGGCTTTACGATCCACCCCTGCACCCGCGCCCCGCCCGACGAGGTGTACCAGATCTCCTCGACCTCGCCGAGGGCAACGTTCTGCAGCACGTCATCGTTCACCCGCGTCAGGCGCGTGACCTCGGCCGGGTTGCGCGCCTCGAAGCGCACCACGTCGCCCGGCTCACGGGCCGTGCTGCGTACGCCCACACCCACGCCGGCGCGAGACAGGGAATTGAGCGTGAGCACCTGCGCGCCGCGGGTCACCGGCCGCACGCCGCCGCCCTGGAGCGGGGCGAAGTAGACGTTGCTGGATCCTTCGCTCTGGGCGGTGAAGTACACGCCGCCGCCGTTCGCGGCCCAGACCAGGTTGTCGGGATCGCGGTCGAAGTTGCCGGAGATGCGCCGGATGCCCCCGCCGTCCGCGCGCGTCAGCCACAGGTCGCCCGCGTGGTAGCTCATCCGCGAGTACGGCGTGCCTACGAAGGCGATCTGGCTGCCGTCGGGCGAAACCGCCGGCTTTCCCCAGCTTCCGCGGTCGGGCGTCAGCTGGCGCACCGCGCCGTTCGCCACGTTTACGGCGTACAGGTACGAGTCGCGGTAGATGCTGTCGGGGTTTTCGATCTTCAATCCCTCGACGACGACGGTTCTCCCGTCCGGCATCCAGTCCCACGCCACGCCGCCGGGAAGCTGGTCGAAGCGGGAGCCCACGCTCCAGTCGCCCGTCGTCACCTGCCGCGCCGTTCCGCCATCGGCCGGAACCACGAACAGGTGGATGTTGCCGGCCTTGAGGAATCCCTGCCGGTCGGCCCGGTAGTGCAGCCGGTTGACCACGCGCGGCGCCTCCGTCCACTGCGCTCCCGCGGGCGCGGCGGGCAGATCGATCTTCCAGGGGGTTTCCTGCGGCACGAACTGCGTAAAGCCCAGCGACCGTCCGTCCGGAGACCAGCGCACGTTGGCGGGGTTCTCCGAAAGACGGGTGACCTGGGTGGCGCCCTCGGCATCCAGGTACTTGACCCACACCTGCGTTCCCTTCGGCTCACCCTCCGCCAGGTAGGCGATGCGGGTTCCGTCGGGCGACCACGTGGCGTTGGACCCGTTCACCAGGAACCGGTTGCGGGTTCCGTCGGCGTTCACGATCCACAGGCTGGATTCCCACCGGTCCTTCAGCTTGTCTACCCAGCGGCGGGTGTAGACCACGTGGCGCCCGTCGGGAGAGATCTGGGGATCGGCGACCGTCTCGAAGTCCAGGATGCGGGCGGTTGTGAACAGCGAGTCGGAGCGAACCTCCTGCGCGGCGCCGGGGAGCGGGGCAATGCCCGCGGCCAGCACCAGCGCGACGGCGGCCGCCGCCGGTCGGAGAGTGTTCATGGGGTTCCTTTGCCATCGGCGAATGGAAACGGGCGACTGCCCCCATCGTAGAGACGATCGCGCCGGGCTGCAAGCGCGGCCGCCGCCCGGCGTTCGGCCAAACCCTAGGAGGGGTCCATCCCGTCGCGCTGCTCCTGCGGCGAAACGGCGGCGCGCAGCAGCAGCCACATCTCCGACTCGCTGAAGCCGGTCCAATCCGGGGGAAGGGGATAGAAGCGGCGCGTCACCTCGCCGCATTGAAAGCACAGCCACCCGCCCACCATCAGCTCGGGAAGCGACTGGCTGGAGCGGGAGCGGTCGGGGATCACCTCCCACACGGTCCACGCAACACCGTCGGGGTCGTTGAAGGTGCGAAGCGTCATCGGCGGCGGGCGGACACGCGGGTCGACGGCTCCCGCTCGGGTTCGGTGCTCTCGGTGTGCGTATGTCTCGCAATTATGATGTGTGCCGCGCGGCAGGGCAACGGATTCCTCTCTCACGCGGAGCCGCGGAGAAAAGCAGAGAGCCGCGGAGGGCGCCGAAGCCCTCCGCGGCTCATCCGTTCCTCCGCGGCTCCGCGTGATCCGTCGTTCGATGGGACGCGGGATCAGCCTTCCGCCATGATGTCCAGCAGCTGGCGGAGCGTCGTTTCACCGCGGTCCCGCGCATACCAGGTGCGGACGTCGCGGTAGATGTCGTCCGCGGCACGGATGCCGGCGCGCTTTTCCCGCAGCACGAACTCCTGCAACTCCGAGGGCCGCGGGCCCCAGCGCCCCGCCACGCTCCCGTCCTCGCGCAGCACGATCGCGATGGGAATCGAGCGCGAGCCGTAGGTCAGGAACGCATCCATCAGCTCCGGGTTCTCGTCCCGCTTCACCATCCGCATCTCCACCTGGGGAAGCGCATCGGCCAGGCGCGCCATCCAGGGAATGGTGTTGAACGCGTCGCCGCACCAGTCCTCGGAAATCACCAGGATCCGCCACCGCCCGCCGATCTCCTGCCCACGCTGCACCGCCCACTCCGGCGCCCGGGCGCGCTGCCAGGTGCCCTTCCACATGTCGGCGTGCTTCACCACCTCGCGGTTCAGGTAGTCGTCCCAGCTGAACGCACCGTCCCAGCAGGCCTGCAGGTCCAGCTCCGTCGTCGTCGCCATCATCCCTCCCTCGTCCACGTGCCCTCGCCACCCGGGTAAGATCGCATGCAAATGCTACGCTGGCGGGCGCCGGGTGCGCGCCGCTCGCTGCTGCGTGGTGGTACACCGGTGGGCGGACGGGGATCGGCGCAGCGGCCGGACGATGGCGCGCAAGTGCTTGCACGAGGGCGGGATGCGGCGGATGGAACGCGGACCCGAGGCGTCGCCGGGGTGGGGCGGGGCGGCAGCGTTCTTGCAAACGGCCTCCGGGACCGCGGCGGTCCGGTGCCGCAGGCTCTCTGAACCATCAACGGTGCAGCCCATGATCAGCAGACAGGATCTCGAACGCCTGATTCAGCGCCAGGACGGGGACAAGCCGGTGCTGTCGCTGTTCCTCGACATGTCGGTGGACAGCAACAACAAGCGAAACCACCTCGTGTTCCTGGGGCAGCGGCGCGGCGACTTCGCCGAGCTCGAAAACATCACCATCCCCACCGGCAGCGGAAGCGAGACGGGCGTCGGGAGCCTGTACGAGCGCATCCTCGGCTGGTGCGAAAACGAGTTCGACGAGCAGAACCGCGGCGTGGTGATCTACGCCGAAGTGGGCGGCGACTGGTTCGAGGCCCTGCAGTTCCCGGTGTCCGTGCAGAACCGGATGGTGGTCAGCGACCGCCCCGTGATCGGTCCGCTGGCGCAGGTGCTGACCACGTACGAGCACTACGGCGTGGTGCTGCTGGACCGCGAGCACGTGCGCATTCTCAGCGTGTACCTGGGAACGCTGCTCGACGAGCTGGAGTTCCGGGGCGACCCGCTGCCGGTTCCCAGCAACGTCAAGGCGGGCGGCTACTCGCAGACGCGCTACCAGCGGCGCAAGCGCGAGGAGATGAAGCACTTCTTCAAGGACTTCGCCACTGAGGTCGAGAAGTTCGTGCACCGCTTTCACCCTGCCAGCCTGGTGCTGCTGGGAACGGAAGAGAACGTGGCCCGGTTCCGCGAGTTCCTGGCGGCCGACGTGCAGCAGATGATCGGCCACACCGGACCCATGCCGGTGGACCAGTCGGCGTCGGAGGTGCTGGCCCGGCTGGAGCCGCACCTGCGCGCCGACCACGAGCGGCACGACCGCGAGCTGCTGGAGCAGGTGCGCGACCGCGCCGCCCACGACTACCTGGCCACGGCCGGGGTGCAGGGCACGCTCACGGCGCTGCAGGAGGGGAAGGTCGACACGCTGGTGCTGCCGCGCGACGGGCAGATCCAGGGCGTGCGCTGCACCCAGTGCAACTTCGTGTTCGTCCGCGACGTCAGCCGCTGCCCGTACGACGGGTCGGAGTCGCTGGAGCAGGTGGACGTGATGGAGGAGATGGTGCGGCTGGCGCAGCAGCAGGAGGCGGAGATCCAGTTCGCCGACGCCAACGCCATCGCCGACCTGCGCGGCGCCGCGGCCCTGCTGCGGTTCTAATCCACGGGCAGGGCAGGCTACGAAGGCCCGGGAGACTCGCTCTCCCGGGCCTTCGTCCCATTCGGTCATCGCAGAGACCCAGCACACGCCCCACAGCCCTGTCATCCTGAGGCCCAAGCGCACCGGACTCGCCCGCGCACGAACCGTCGCGGGCCGAAGGATCTAGCCGCGGCTACCTTTCAGCCAGGGCGCGGCAGCGGTCACCGTAGCCGAGGCCTCGGCTGCTGTGGGGCCCTCACCCGTCCGCGCTGACACGCGTCCACCCTCTCCCACAAACAGCGTGGGAGAGGGGGTACACACCAAGCCGGGCGAGGCCTCGGCTCTGCGGGGGCGAATGAATTCGCGGCAACGACGGCCCGAAGTCCGCCTTCGCGGACTGCACGCGCAGACGGGTGCGCATCACGTGCGCAGACGCCGCCTCCAAGGCCTGTCATCCAGAGGCCCAGGCTCACCAAATTCGCCCGCAGCACATCCAACGCGGGCCGAAGGATCTAGCCGCGGCCGGCACGAAGGCGGGGCGCGGCAGCGGTCTCCGTCGTCGAGGCCTCGGCTCCCCTGAGGCGGTTGAAACCGCAGCTGGCAAATTACGAAGTCCGCCTGCGCGGACTGCACCGGGAACTCGGGCGCTCGTCGCGAAGCGTCGCTCGGAACGCGGTTTGCGCCCGCCCCGGTGAACCATCCACAGGAGCGGGGATGCGGGACGGGACGGGCGTGTTGGCGGGGGACGAGCCAGAGGTGGCGCGGTGCCTGGACGAGAGGGAGCGCGCCGCCGTCGCTGCGCTGGTGAGGGAGGTGCGCCAACGTGTGCGCGCCGAACTGGTGCACGCGGCGCTGTTCGGCTCCAAGGCGCGGCGGCAGGCGCGCCCCGACTCCGACGTGGACGTGCTGCTGATCTGGCGCCGGCTCCCGCCCGACCGCGAGCCCCAGGCCGGCCACGCCGAGGCCATCGCCGAGGAGGTGGCTGCGCGGACCGGAGTCCCCGTCGGCGTGTGGTCCGTCTCGCTCCAGGACCTGCGCCAGGGCTGCCGCACGCCCATGCTCGTAGACGCGCTGGACGACGCCCTGCCGCTCTGGCCCCCGCACACGCACCTCCCCCCGGTCCCGTTCACCCCCGACGATGCGCGGTTCTGCGCGTCACGGCTGCTGGACCGCGTGGACGAAGGGAGCGAGGAAGTCGCGCAAAGCCTCCGGGACGGCTCGGACGCGTGGGTGCGCCGCGTGCGCGACGACCTGGTGCGGCTGTGCACCGCGGCGCTGCTGCTGGCCGGCGACACGCGCCCGCGGCGTGGCGAAGCCGTCCGCCGCTTCCTGGAGCGAACCCCCTGCCTGCCGCTATCCCCCGCCGAGCGCGCGGCCCTGGCATGGGCGGCGCGATCGTATCCGCCGGGGCACGTGGAGCTCGACGACGAGAGCCCGCTTCCCCCTCCGCCGGTCGACGCCGACAGGCTGCTGGACCTGGTGGACCGGGTGCGCTCTCTGGTCGTTCGACGCGGCCGGCGGGTGGCGCGGGGCGGGGGATTCCACCGCGGCTGATGAGGGGGACGACCGGCGCGGCTCTTGCTATCCATCCCCCGGGCCGAACCCCGGCCGACAGGTAGGAAATCCAACGTACGACGCAAGATGAAGCTCTTTCAGCGCGATACGCGCCAGCGGCGCAGCCTGGGTGCGCTGTTCGCCGTAACGTTCGTCGTCGCCATGCTGCTCACCGCCTTCTTCCACACGCAGGTGGTGGCGGGCGAGCAGTACGCCATGCGTTCCGAGGAAAACCGCCTGCGGGGCATTCCCATCCCCGCGCCCCGCGGCACCATCCTGGACCGCAACGGCGACGTGGTGGCCACCAGCATCACCTCGTACTCGCTGGCGGTGCTGCCCGGCGACAGCGCGGTGGTGCTGCAGACGCTGAACGACCTGGCTCCCTTCCTGGGGCTGGCCGCCAGCGACATCGAAACGCTGATGGCCAAGCGCAACCGCCGTCCCCACGACCTGCTGGAGGTGACCAACCGCGCCACCTTCTCGCAGGCCGCGGCCGTCGAGGAGCGCCGCGCCGCGTTCAGCAACCTGATGGTGGTGGAGCGGCCCCAGCGCTACTACCCTGCGGGCGCCGCCATCGGCCACCTGTCGGGCTACGTCACCGAAATCACCAAGGAGCAGCTGGAGCTTCCCGAGTTCCGGCAGGCCGGCTACAAGCAGGGGCGGCTGATCGGGCAGGCGGGGATCGAAAAGCAGTACGAGTTGGCCCTGGCGGGCCGCGACGGCGCCCGCTTCGTAGAGGTGGACGCCAAGGGCCGCGTGGTGGACCCGCGCTCCACCGTGGGCGCGCAGGCCCCCGTGGCCGGCAACTCCATGAAGCTGACGCTGGACCTGGACCTGCAGGAGTACACGCACAGCATCTTCCCCGACACCATGAAGGGCGCCGTGGTGGCGATGGTGCCCAGCACGGGCGAAATCCTGACGCTGTACAGCCATCCCACGTACGACCCCAACGCCTTCGTGGGCCGCATTCCGCCGCGGCTGTGGGGCGCGCTGAACACCGATCCGCGCCTGCCGATGTACAACCGGACGATCTCGGCGCAGTACCCGCCGGCGTCGACCTTCAAGACCATCACGGCGGCCATCGGCGTGCAGCGCGGGCTGATCAAGGCGGGAACGCGCATGCCCATCTCGTGCACGGGCGGCATGTCTTACGCCGGCCGCTATTCGCGCTGCTGGAACCCCAGGGGGCACGGCTCGGTGGACCTGGCGGGGGCCATCGAGGAATCGTGCAACGTGTACTTCTACCAGCTGGGCATCCGCATTGGCCTCAACGAGCTGACGCGCGCGGGCGTGCGGCTGGGCTTCACCAAGCAGACGGGAATCGACCTGCCCGCCGAAAAGCCGGGCATCTTCCCGACGGGCCTGGACTGGTACAGAGAGCGCTTCGGCGTTCCGCCCGTGCCCAGCGACGTCATGAGCCTGGCCATCGGGCAGGGGCCGAACTCGCAGACGCCGCTGCGCATGGCGTACGTGTACAGCGCGCTGGCGGGCAACGGCACGGCCCCGCCGCCGCACCTGGTCGCGGGCGACACCATCGAGCGGGGCGAGGGCATCGACCTGGGCATCGACGCGACGGGGCTGGAGGCGCTGTGGGAGGGGCTGCGCCTGGTGACGGAACAGGAGGGCACAGCCCTGCAGTCCAGCCTGGCGCGGTACAAGCTGTACGGAAAGACGGGCACCGCGCAGAACCCGCAGGGCGACGACCACGGCTGGTTCGTGGGCTTCGCCGGCCGGCCGGGCGGGCACCCCGACATCGTGGTGGCGGTGATCGTGGAGCACGGGCTTCACGGCGACGCGGCGGCCCCGCTGGGCGCCAAGGTCGCCAACTTCTACCTCGACAAGAAGTACGGCCATCCGTTCGACCCGCAGCCCACGCTAGGTGAGCGCTGGCGCTCGGGGCGGGCCGGCACGGACGGGCAGTGGGACACGCCCAACCGGCGCCTTGTGCCTCGCGCCTCCACCGGGGGGAGCGAGTCCGGCAACCGCTCGCGCCGCGAATCGCGCGAGCGGGGGAACGATGCCGCACGCGAGGAGCGCACGAAAGCCGGCGACACGGAATAGACCCCGTCGTTGACGATCCAAAGCCGGCGGCGGACCCACGCGGGGCCGCCGCCGGCTTTCTCGTACGTGTAGGGCTTGATATTTGGAACGCGGGACGGCTTCTTTCGGTACGTATCTCCGTTCGCACCGACGCCTCAACCGAAATCCCGATGATCGGCATGACGATGCGCAGGCTCGCGCTGCTGGTTCCCGTGCTCTTCGCCGCCTCCGCGTGCTCGGACATCACCGGCGGAGGCGAGGCGGTTGCCGGCCTGGTGATCGAGGATGCGGGTGGAACTCCGCTCGTCACCGTCGGCGCCACGGGCGTCACGGGAACGCTCTCCGTGAACCAGGGCGCCGAGCGCGACCTGGAGGTGGTGCTGCTGAGCGCCGGGGGCGTGCCGGTGGGCCTGGGCCTGTCGCAATCCATCCGGGTGACGGTGGTGAACAGCCAGGTGGCGAGCTGGGAGGACGCGGGGGGAACGTCGGGAACGCTGGTCGGCCGCAGCCGCGGCAATACCACGCTTCGGGTGGACGTCATCTCCGCCGGCGCCGTCGACTACGGCTCGCCCTCCATCCCCGTCCGCGTGAACTGACACCAGCCGATTCGGGCCGATCGTGCGGCCGCCCCGGCCTCGCTGGGGCGAATGAATTCGCGGCAACGACGGCCCGAAGTCCGCCTGCGCGGACTGCACGCCTAGTCGGGTGCACGGGGCCAGCCGGAGCGCAGCGCATCGTTCCTCGCCCCAACCTCCGTCCGTCCGTGAGCCCCGAAAGCTACGCTCATCCGCAAGGCGCGCAACGGCTTGGGCGCATACGGGAGGACTGCCCGCGGCGGCCGGCACCGCCATCCTTGACCTGAACTCGGCCAGTGCCTTATCTTCACCGCCGTCTGGAGGCAGCGGGAAGCACAATTTTTGAGCCAACACTTTTGAAGCCGGGGCTGCCTTTTGCGGCAGACGCCACGCCCGCAGGGGAAGGCGGAACGCCGCGGAGAAGCCACCGCAACATGTCCCTGACATGGCTTCAAAAATCCTTCCCGTTGCCGCCCGGTTCAGGCCGGCCCCGCCCCGCGGGGCTGGCCTTTTCTTCGAATTCACCCCGGCTCCTGGGGCACGCGTGGCAACGGTTCGCGTAACTCGCCGGCTGCACTTCAGCGCGGCGCACCGGCTGCACAACCCGGCCTTCTCCGACGAGGAGAACCGCCGTGTGTTCGGCCCGTGCAACCATCCCAACTGGCACGGCCACAACTACGAGCTCGACGTAACCGTCGAGGGGCAGCCGGACCCCGGCACGGGATACGTGGTGGACCTGGGCCTGCTGCGCGACGCCGCCGAGGCGGTGGTGGCAGACCTGGACCACCGCAACCTGAACCTGGACGTGCCTTGGCTGCGGGACGTGATCCCGTCCACGGAAAACCTGGTCGTGGCGCTGTGGCACCGCATTGCGCCGGTGGTGCCCTCGGGCCGGCTGGTGAAGCTGACGCTTTGGGAAACCCCGCGGAACTCCGCGGAATATTCGGGAGAATAGATGGCGGACGGAACGGAAGCGGAGGGCCAGGCTGGCGCGGAGTTCGCGGGCCTGGTGAAGAGCATGCTCCAGGCGCTGGGGGAGGATCCCGAACGCGACGGCCTGCTGAAGACCCCCGAGCGGGTGGAAAAGAGCCTGCGCTGGCTCACGCGCGGATACGCCCTGTCGGTGCAGGACGCGGTGGGCGACGCCATCTTCGACGAAGACCATCACAACATGGTCATCGTCAAGGACATCGAGATGTATTCGATGTGCGAGCACCACATGCTGCCGTTCTTCGGCAAGGTGCACGTGGCCTACATCCCCAACGGCAAGATCGTGGGGCTGAGCAAGCTGCCGCGCGTGGTGGAGATCTTCGCGCGCCGCCTGCAGGTGCAGGAGCGGCTGACGGAGCAGATCGCCGGTGCGCTGATGGACGTGCTGGAGCCGCAGGGGGTGGGCGTGGTGATCGAGGCTGCGCACCTGTGCATGATGATGCGCGGGGTGGAAAAGCAGAACTCGCGCACCGTCACCAGCGCCATGAAGGGCGTGTTCCTGAGCGACCTGGGCGCGCGCGAGGAGTTCCTGCGGCTGGTGCGGGGCAGGGACTAGGACACATCGGGGTCGGGTGCGTAGGGATGGCCTGGTGCTCCGGCGGGCGCCCCCCATCCCCAGCCCTTCCCCCGCAAACTGCGCGGGGGAAGGGAGTCGGTCCGGTGAGCGGCCCCGGACCACGCACAGTAGCCTGTCATCCTGAGGCCCAGGCGCACCGAACCGGCCTGGACACCGCCCTACGCGGGCCGAAGGATCTAACCGCGGATGCTTCTCAGGCCGGGCGCGGCAGCGGTTACGAAAACCGAGGCCTCGGCTGTCGTGGGGCCCTCACCCGGCCTCGCCCAGGCTCGTCCACCCTCTCCCACAAACAGCGTGGGACGGGGGTACGCACCAAGCTGGGGCGGGGCCTCGGCCCTGCTGGGGCGAATGAATTCGCGGCAACCACGGCCCGAAGTCCGCCTTCGCGGACTGCACGCGGAGTCGAGTGCACGAAGGCCAGCCCGACCGCACGCGAATTCTCCCCTCTCCGCATGCGCAGCATGCGGGGAGGGGCCGGGGGAGGGGCCTGCCGGGGACTGCGCCGAATCGATCGAAGCGCATCCACCTCCGCCAGGGATTCCAGCCCGAGCGCCTGCACTCGCGCGACGCACCGGGCTGGCTCCCTTCCCCCGCGCAGTTTGCGGGGGA
>NZ_DATBNB010000781.1 GCF_036554565.1 Longimicrobium sp.
GGCGGCGGACGACGGCCGGAGCGTGGACCGCATCCCCATCCTCCCCGAAGCCGAGCGCGCCCTGGTGCTGCGGGAGTGGAACGCGACGGAGGCCGCGTACCCGCGCCAGGCATGCGTCCACGAGCTGTTCGAGGCCCAGGCGGCGCGCACCCCGGGCGCGGTGGCGGTGGTGTTCGAGGACCAGCAGGTGACGTACGCAGAGCTGAACGCGCGGGCCAACCGGCTGGCCCACCACCTCCGCGCGCTCGGCGCGGGCGCCGGCGCGCGGGTGGGGATCTGCGTGGAGCGCAGCGTGGAGATGGTGGTGGGGCTGCTGGCCATCCTCAAGGCCGGCGGCGCCTACGTGCCGCTCGACGCCAGCTACCCGGTGGCCCGGCTGCGCGACATGGTCGAGGACAGCGCCCCGGCCGTCCTCCTGACGCACCCGCCGCTGGCCGCCACCGCCGCCGAGCTGTCGGCGGGGTTCGCCATGCCGGTGCTCGACCTCGCCGCCGACGAGGCGTGGGCGGTCGATCCGGCGACGAATCCCGGCCGGGATGGCGTGGGGCCGGGGAGCCTGGCGCACGTGCTGTTCACCTCGGGCTCCACCGGCCGCCCCAAGGGGGTGATGCTGGAGCACGGCAGCCTCGTCAACCGGCTGGCGTGGATGCAGGACCGCTACGGGATGCAGCCGCACGAGGCGCTCCTGCAGAAGACGCCGTTCTCCTTCGACGTCTCGTTCTGGGAGTTCTTCTGGCCGCTGATGGTGGGTGCCCGGCTGGTGATGGCGCGCCCCGGCGGCCACCGCGACCCGGCGTACCTGGCCGAGACGATCCGCCGCGAGGGGATCACCGTGGCGCACTTCGTCCCCTCGATGCTGCAGCTGTTCCTGGAGCACCCGGACGCGGCGCGCTGCACGGGCCTCCTCCGAGTCCCGGTGAGCGGCGAGGCGGTTTCGGCGGCGCTGGTGCGGCAGTTCCACGAGCGGCTTCCCCGCGTGGGCCTCTTCAACCAGTACGGGCCGACGGAATCCGGCGAGGTGACCGAGTGGGCGTGCGACCCCGGCGCGGAGCGCGTTTCCATCGGCCGGGCGATCCACAATTCCGCGGTCTACGTCCTGGACCGCGCGGGCGAGCCGGCGCCGGTGGGGGTGGCCGGCGAGCTGTTCATCGGCGGCGTGGCGGTGGCGCGGGGATACCTGGGCCGGCCGCGGCTGACGGCGGAGCGGTTCGTTCCCGATCCCTTCGGCGAGCCGGGCGCGCGGATGTACCGCAGCGGCGACCTGTGCCGGTGGCTCCCCAATGGGACGCTGGAGTACCTGGGACGGAGCGACTTTCAGGTAAAGGTCCGCGGCTTCCGCGTGGAGCCGGGCGAGATCGAGGCGCGGCTCGCAGCCCACCCCGGCGTGCGCGAGGCGGTGGTGCTCGCGCTGGACGACGGCTCCGGCGGCAAGCGGCTGGTGGGATACTTCGTGGGCGAGGCGCTGGATAGCGAGGCGCTCCGTGCGCATCTGTCCGCGCAGCTGCCGGAGTACATGGTCCCCGCGGCGCTCGTGCGGCTGGACTCGTTTCCCGTCACCCCCAACGGCAAGCTGGACCGCCGGGCCCTCCCCGCTCCCGGCGCGGACGCCTTCGCCGCGCGTGCGTACGAGGCGCCCGTGGGCGAGACGGAGACCGCGCTGGCCGCGATCTGGTCGGACCTGCTGGGGGTAGAGCAGGTGGGCCGCGGCGACCACTTCTTCGCGCTGGGCGGGCACTCGCTGCTGGCGGTGCGGGTCGTTTCGCGCGTGCGGCAGGCGGTCGGGCTGCAGGCGGAGGTCGGCGACCTCTTCGTCCGGCCCGTGCTGGCGGATTTCGCGCGCGGGCTGGCGGCGTCCGCGCGGGCAGAGGCGCCGGCGATCACGCCCGTGGACCGGAGCGGGCCCATCCCCCTTTCCTTCGCCCAGCAGCGGCTGTGCGTGATGGAGCAGATGGGCGGCCTGGGCAGCACGTACCACATCGCCTCGCGCCTGCGGATGACGGGCGAGCTGCACCGGGACGCGCTCGCGGGCGCGCTGGACCGCATCGTCGCCCGCCACGAGGTGCTGCGCACCACCTTCGCGGAGGTGGACGGGGTTCCCGAGCAGCGGATCGCGCCGGTGGACGGGAGCGGCTTCGCCCTCGATGAATACGATCTAAGTGGGGCGGACGAGGCGGAGCTCGAAAAGCTGCTGTCCGACGCGGCGCGTGCACCCTTCGACCTGCAGCGCGGGCCGCTCATCCGCGGGCGCCTGGTCCGGCTGGGCGCCGACGACCACGTGCTGCTCATCACCATGCACCACATCGTCAGCGACGGCTGGTCGATGGGGGTGCTCTTCGACGAGCTCGCCGCGCTCTACGCCGCCCACGTGCAGGGCAGGGAGGCGAACCTTCCCGATCTGCCGGTGCAGTACGCCGACTACGCGGGCTGGGAGCGGAAGTGGATGGGGGGCGAGCTGCTGGAGCGGCAGGCCGGCTACTGGGAGCAGGCGCTCGCGGGCGCGCCGGAGCTGCTGGAGCTGCCCACCGACCACGCGCGGCCACCGAAGCAGGACTTCGCCGGTGACTCGGTGCCGCTGGAGCTGGGCGGTGAGCTGACGGCGGGGGTGA
>NZ_DATBNB010000782.1 GCF_036554565.1 Longimicrobium sp.
CACTCGACTGGCTCCCTTCCCCCGCGCAGTTTGCGGGGGAAGGGCTGGGGATGGGGGGCGCCGGCCCGAGCACCGGACCTGCCCTCCGACATCTCAGCCCTGGAGTGTGCCCTTCCCACCCTGTCTATCGGAGAGGGTGGACGAGCATCCGCGGACGTGAGGTTCGCTATGACCCGCCGAGGGTGCGGTGGATGCGCTGGGCCTCGCGCAGGTGGCCCGCGACCATGGGGCGCATGCGCTGAAGCTCGGCGCGCAGCCGCTCGTCCTGCGCCCCGGGGATCAGGTTCTTGTCCAGCGCATCTACCAGCCACCCGTGCTGCTGCACCTGCAGGCGCATGTACTCGCGGTCGAACTCCGCCCCGCGCCGCGTTTCCATCGATACAACGGTGTTGCGCGTGAACTCGTCCAGGCTGCGGCTGGTCTCGCTCTCACGCGGCGACAGCCCCAGCCGCTGCCCGAAGGCCGCCATGTCCGTCTCGGCACGCGTGTGCTCGGCAACCATCCGTGCGCCGAACGCGCGCACCTCGGCGCTCGCCGCGCGCTGCTCCGCCTGCTCGCTGAGGGCGATTTCGCTGCGGTTGGCGGCCATCACCGTCTCGAACACGTGCTCGTTGCCCATTCCCATGGCGCTCGCCGCCGCGCCGGGGTCCTGCATTCCAGCGCCCATGCACCCCGCCAGGGCCGCGGGCAGGGCAAGGCACGCGGCCAGGACGGCGCGGGAAACGAGTGGGTTCGGCATATCGGTCCTCTCTCTCGGGTTCGAAGCGGAAAACCGGCGGACAGCGGGGCGCTACTTCTCGTCGCCGCGGCGGCGCTGGCGCACGTCGCTGACCAGGATGTCGAACACCAGCAGCAGCCCCAAGGCCGCGGCGCCCATGAACAGGATCATCGCCACGCCGGGATATCCCAGGATCCGGTAGCGCGTCTCCACCCGCATCATCATGGCCGCCGACACGATCAGCGCCGACGCCACCAGGCTCACGGCGATGCGGTTGGAGATCTTCTGCATCCCCTGCAGCAGCCACTTCTCCTCGGGAACGCGGACGCGCACCTCGATTCCGTCTTCGGTGATGGCCTCCAGCGCGCGGTTCACGCGGCCGGGGAGCTTCTGCACCAGCTCGTTCATCTCCAGCATGTTGCTGAACATGCGGCTGGGCGAAACGTTCTTCATCATCCGCCGGCGCATCAGGTCCGACGCGTTGCGCTGGATGGCGGCGTTCGGGTCGAACTGCGGGTCCAGCGTGCGGCCCACCTGGTCCAGCGCCAGCAGCGCGCGGCCCAGCATCGTCAGCTCCACCGGCAGCCGGATGCCGTTCTCCGCGGCGCTGCGGGTTACCTCCAGCATCACCCGCCCCACCTGGATGTTCTCGGCGTTGCGCGCCGTGGCGAAATCGGCCACCAGCGTCTTTACGTCCGCCGTGAAGATGTCTTCGCGGTAGCCGGAGCGGACGTCGCCGGCCTGGATGGTGGCGCGCGCGGCCTCTGCCCCCTGCCCGTCGGCGATGGCCAGCAGCATCCGCAGCAGGTGCTGCTGCAGGTCCGGCCCGATGCGCCCCACCATCCCCACGTCCAGCAGCGCGATCCGCCGGTCGTCGGTCAGGAAGACGTTGCCGGGGTGCGGGTCGGCGTGGAAGAAGCCGTCGACCAGGATCTGCTTGAGGTAGGCGCGGAACAGCTCCTCCGCCAGCACATCGCCGTCCAGCTCCAGCCGGGCCAGCGGGCTGATCGAGGTGATCTTGCGGCCGCGGATGAACTCCATCGTCAGCACGCGCGAGGTGGTGTAGTCTTCCACCGGGCGCGGAACGATGATGCGCTGGAACTCGGCCAGGTTCTCGTCGAGCGTGGAGGCGTTGCGCGCTTCGCGGCGGTAGTCCAGCTCGGCCATCAGGCTCTTGCGCAGCTCCTCGAAGGTGCGGCCGAACTCGTACTGGCGCCCGGCCCTGGTGTGCCGGTCCATGAACTCCACGATGTCCTCGATGGCGTCCATGTCGCGCACCAGCTGCTCGCGCACGCCGGGGCGCTGCACCTTCACCGCCACCGTGCGCCCGTCGCGAAGCTTCGCGCGGTGCACCTGCCCCAGCGACGCGGCCGCCAGCGGCTCGCTTTCGAACTCCAGGAACGCCTTGGACACGCGCACGCCCAGCTCCTCCGCCACGATGCGCTCCGCGTCCGCGGCCGGGAACGGCTCCAGCCGGTCCTGCAGGCGGGTGAGCGCGTCGATGTAGGCGGGCGGAACGAGGTCCGGGCGGGTGGAAAGAAGCTGGCCCAGCTTTACGTACGTGGGCCCCATCCGCTCCAGGTCGTCGGCCAGCTCGTCG
>NZ_DATBNB010000783.1 GCF_036554565.1 Longimicrobium sp.
GGGGGGGTTGGGGGGGGGTGGGGGGGCGCCCGTCGCACACGCAGAGTCCAGCCCGACCCCGACCGAAGTTCTCCCCTCTCCGCACGCAGCTTGTGCGGGGAGGGGCCGGGGGAGGGGCCCACGCGATCCGCCATCGTCCGAACGCTTTCCGCTGTCGAGTGTATGTCCATCGTCCGGCGGCAGCGCCGGGTTCGGGAAATGGGGAACGAAGAACGCCGCCCGGGGAGGGGCGGCGTTGCATGGGCCAGATGGCTGGCTGCTCTGGTTTGGCCGGGGCGCGAAGCCTGCGGAATCCGAGGCGCGCGCGTGACGGAAAAGGTGGCCGTCAGCGGCCCCCGTCGCGGAACACGTTCTCGAAGCGGCGGCCCGGCACCGGGGCGACGCCTGGCGAATCGTAGCGCGCAAGCACGCGGTTGGTGACCGTCGCCGAGATGTGCTCGTCCATGGGCAGCATTTCGTGGTACAGCTCGAGCCCACGGTCCACGTCTACCTCGGTGCCCAGAAGCGCCATGAGATCCAGCACGTTGGCCACGTGCGTCTCCACGATCGCCTCTTCCGCCCGCGCGGCGGCGATCAGCAGCTTGCGCTTGGCCTCGTTGCTCAGGCGGCGGCGCCGCAGCCAGTCGAACATCGTCCCTCGTCGTTGGTCCGTTCCGGGTGTGCAGCGCCATCAATCTGACCGGCGGCCCCCACACCCGCAAGGCCGCGCAAGGGCTTGGATGCCGGGGCTGTTCCAGTGTATATTTGTCCGGGCGATCCCGCCCGCCGTTCCCCACGGCCCGCTCCGGGTCCGTGCCCCATTTCCCGCCTGATGGATTGACCAGGGCAAAGGCTGAATGGGAACCTCATATCTCAGCTCCGAAGAGTACGACGAGCTGGCGCACAAGCACTACGACGCCGGCGACTACGACGAGGCGCTGGGCGTGCTTCGCGAGGGCATTTCGCAGTATCCCGACTCCGTGCTCCTGCACGTGGGGCTGGGCTACACGCGCATTGCCCGCGAAGAGTACGCGTGGGCGCGCCAGTGCTTCGAATCGGCCCTGGAGCTGGACTCGGAGTACGAGGACGCCTGGGTGGGGTTGGGCGAAACGCTGCTGAAGTTCGGCCGGGTGGAGGAAGCGCTCAGCTGCTTCGGGCAGATCGACGAGATGGGGCTGGGCGACGACCTGGAGTTGGGCCTTACCGTGGGCCGGGCGCTGTACCGCGAGGGGCTGTTCACCGACGCCCGGGCGCGCTTCGCCGCCCTGTCGACGACGCACGCCGACAACGCCGAGCTGGCGGCCGCCCGCGGCTACACGCTGCATGCGCTGGGGGACGACCTGGGCGCCCGCCGCGAGCTGCGCCGGGCCACGCGGCTGGACGCCGACCTGCACGAGGCGCGCATCTACCTGTCGCACCTGCTGCACGACCGCGGCGACCTGCGCGGCGCGCTCACCGAACTGGAGCAGGTGCCGCCGGCGGAGCACTGGGACACGCTCTCCGTCTGGCGCTACGTGGAACTGAAGATGCAGCTGGACGGCGTGGCCGAGGGCGATCCGTGGTTCGCGCCGTGGAAGGAGCGCCTGGCCGAGCTGGACGCGGAGCCGGACGACATCGACCACCTGCTGGCCGAGGTGGAAGCCTCGTTCGAGGGCGCGGTCGACGAGCAGGCGCAGGCCGCGTTGGAATTGTCGGCGCAGATGGACTTCATGATGAAGATCCTGGGCCCGCCCGCGCCCGACGCCGCGCTCCCCTCCGTGCACCGCGTGCGCACGGCCGAGGGCTCCATCTTCCAGGGCAGCTGGGACGAAATCGTGCGGGGGATGCGCGACTCGTGCGGCGAGCCGCAGATGCCGCTGGGCGCCTTCATGCGGCGCGCGGCGCGGCAGATCCGCGAGCGCACCGGCCGCGACGTTCCCGTCCACAGCGCCGAGGCCTTTCTCAGGGCGGGCGCGCGGATGGGCCTGCTGCGCATCGAGGAGTGACCGGCTTGATCTTCATCCTCCCGCTCCGCTGCCCGTGACCTTCGGCCCCGAGAG
>NZ_DATBNB010000784.1 GCF_036554565.1 Longimicrobium sp.
GCTGGGGGTCGACGTGAACAGGGGCGAGCCGGGGTCGCGGTAGCGGTCCTGGTAGCTGCGGTCCACCAGAAGGCGCGGCGCCGTGCCCGGGGCCGAGGGGTTGATGGCGTAGCGCCGCTCCCACCGCGTGTTCCACCACTCGGAGGTGACGATGGCCAGGTCCGGCCGCCCCCACCAGATGCCGCCGTACCGGTGCTCCAGGTCCATGATGCGCGTGGGCTGGGCCGTGAACGGCGCGTCGAGCGAGAGCACCCGGTCGCGCACCGCCGCCTGCCGCCGCGGATCGCCGCCGTCCTGCGCCTCGGCCCACACCAGCGTGGCGGGCGCGTCGGACCGCCACTCCACGCTGCGCGGGCCCACGGGCACCGCGTCGAACGACGAGGGCAGGTCGTCGGTCAGGGGGATGTCGGCGACCAGCTTCACCTGGCGCCCCGACATGTCCCACACCGCCGTCTCCATGGGAAAGTTGGAGGCGGGAACGATGTAGCTGAAGGGCCGCTTCGCGCGGCGCACCAGCAGAAAGCGCCCGTCGGGCGAGGGGCTGAAGTTGAAGAAGATCCCCGGCTGCCCCACGTCGGTCGGGGCGCCGCCCGCCACGGAAACGCGGCTGAGCTGCGCGGTGAAGTAGTACTCGAACAGCCGCTCGTCGGATGGGTTCTGCAGCAGGTCCTGGTAGGTGCGCACCGGCGCCGTTCGCCCGGCGTTCTCCTGCACGATGGGCGCGCTGGGCACCTCCGACGCGCGCGGCGGCTCGCCCCGGGTGGGCACCACGCGGGCCACGATGAGCCCCGAGTTGTCGGGAAGCCAGCGGAAGGGCGAGCCGATGGTGGCGTTCAGCTCGGCGCCCGTCAGCCGGCGCGCCTGGCCGCTGGCCACCTCGGCCACCCACAGCTCCAGCCCGTTGCCCACCACGTTCACGAACGCCAGCGAGCGCCCGTCCGGCGACCACTGGGGATAGGCAACGCGCGCCCCCGCCGGCAGCTGCACGGCGCGCGAGCGTCCCGTCGCCAGGTCCTGGAAGGTGATGCTGGTGCTGTACGACGCGCGGGTGGCGCTGATGCCGTTGGTGCGCGGGCTGATGCGGAAGCCGCCCAGCCGCAGCTCCGGCTCGGCCATGGTGGCGATGCTGGGCAGCCCCTCGCGCCCCAGCAGCACCAGCGTCTGCCGGTCGCGCCCCACGAGTACGGTGGGCGTGGGCTGCGCGTCGATGATGGCCGGGATGGGGGCGGGCGGCGTCAGGTAGCCGTCCTGCGCGGCCGCGGGCGCCGCGAAGGCGGCCACCGTGGCGGCCAGCGCCAGGGGCCGCCGGAGGAGAGTGGGTTTCATCGGGCACGTCGGGGCACGGGGCACGCCGGGCCGCCCCCGGAAAAGGAGGCGGCGCTGGAACGAACGTCCAGCCAATCTGCGCCGATGCCCGCCGGTGCGAAAGGCCGTTCGTGGGGGCCCGTCCGGCATGGATCGTGAAAGGTGGGGCAGGCTCAACCCGACCTTAGGAGAGACGCCATGGCAGGCAAGCGACCCGACCAGTACAACATCGACCCGCGCGAAGCGGGCGCCACCGACTACAAGACCCTGCCCCAGGTAGGCCACGGCCAGGGATCGCAGGACGAGACCACGTCGGGCGACAAGCACGCGATGGCGCAGCAGGCCGCCTCGTCCGGCATTCCGTTCAACCCCGCGCACCCGGCGCCCTCGGTTCACGCGCGCGCCGGCCGCCCCGTGGGCGAGGATAGCGACGTGGCGGAAGAGGGCAAGGAGCGCGAGGCGCGCGGCAACACCGACCCGCGCGACGAGGGAGTCGGCGCATGACCACGGAGCGGACGGCCGGCCCCGGCCCGCGCAAGGAGATCGGCGGGCCGGAGAACTCGCAGGTGCACCCGCCCCACGTGACGGAGAACGATCGTGGCGCGCAGGTGCAGGGTTCCACGCAGGCGCCCAACGAGGTGCCCGCGCTGCCGGCCAACGCGCACGGCCAGGACGTCGTTCCGCCCACCGCCGGCGCCGACTACATCGACGACGAGAGCATGTACGAAAAGCGCCCGGCCGAGGACAAGAACCACCACCCGGACGACGACATGCCCTGACGGGAGCGGCGCGAACCGGTCTGGCGCTCTCCGCGGCGCCAGGCCACTCGTTGGATGGGGGCCAGACAGGCATGCGCCGGTCTGGCCTCTTTCACGCGGGGGACTGACGGGGGACCCCGAATGGGGTATCTTCCGCGTCTTCCCCGAGGGTGCCCCGGGCTCCGCTGGGGCGACTGAAGTCGCGGCAACGACGGCCCGAAGTCCGCCTTCGCGGACTGCCTCCCCCGGCCGCGCCGGCACGCGTCCATCCTCTCACACACAGCGTGGGCGAGGGAAGTTCACTTCGGGGCTTGGGTGCGCGGAGGCGGGGCTCGGCGCGTCCGCGGCCGCCCCCCATCCCCAGCCCTTCCCCCGCAAACTGCGCGGGGGAAGGGAGCCAGGCCGGCGCGCTCCGGCGAGTGCCATCCAACGTCAGGGTCGCGCGGGCCGGAGCGGGCCTGTGCAAGGCACCTCGCAGCCGCACCGAGTTAGCTCCTCTCCCCCGTGCAGTTTACGGGGGAGAGGTTGGGAGAGGGGGGCGGCCAGGGGCATGCGCCGGCCCAACCGAAGCGCACCAGCCCGAAGCCCCCGCTCGAAGTTCCCCCCTCTCCCGGCGCAGTTTGCCGGGGGAGGGGCCGGGGGAGGGGGCTCCCGCGGCATGCGCCGACCCCAGCCTCACCCCGCCCGAAGTTCCCCCCCTCTCCGCACAGCAGTACCGTGCGGGGAGGGGGCCGGGGGGTGGGGCGGGCTGGGGGAGGGGGGAACCCCGTCCGCATCGTAAACCTGTTCGTCCAGCCCCTTCGCGATCGCCCGCACCCCGCCTTGATCATCGCCCCAAACACCTGCCGCAATCGCCCGCGGTACACACTTTGCCAGCGCAAACAAACCCCTTGACCCACAAGATGTAGGGGTGTATCCTCTGACTCACGCTAGATGTGGTGTCGCACGGGTCTGGTGAACGGCCCGTCCGGAGTCGCGTCCAAAGCCCTTGAAGTAGCTCGTGTTCGCCGCCATCTGACCACCGCCAACGCAGCCCAGGAGTGCCACGAATGACCCCTCCCTCCGCCGCCCCCACCACCGCGGGCATCGACCTGCCCCGCGCCGAACTGTCCGACAACGCGCGCATCGTCCTGGCCAAGCGCTACCTGCGCAAGGACGACAACGGCAAGCCCGTCGAGGAGCCGGAGGAGATGTTCTGGCGCGTGGCGCACACCATCGCCAGCGCCGACGCCCGCTACGGCGCCGGCACCGAGCAGGTGAACGCGCTCGCCCGCGAGTTCTACCTGCTGATGACGCGCCGCCTGTTCGAGCCCAACTCGCCCACGCTCATGAACGCCGGCCGCCCCCTGGGCCAGCTTTCCGCCTGCTTCGTGCTCCCCGTGGACGATTCGCTCAGCAACGGCCAGAGCGGCGTGTACGACACCCTGCGCTCCATGGCCATGGTGCACCAGTCCGGCGGCGGCACCGGCTTCTCGTTCAGCCGCATTCGCCCCACCGGCGACATCGTCCGCAGCACCACGGGCGTGGCCAGCGGGCCCATCAGCTTCATGTCGCTGTACGATGCGTCCACCGAGGTGGTGAAGCAGGGCGGCACGCGCCGCGGCGCCAACATGGGCATCCTGCGCGTGGACCATCCCAACGTCGAAGAGTTCATCGACTGCAAGCAGGACATCACCAAGATCACCAATTTCAACATCTCCGTGGCCATCACCGACGCCTTCATGCGCGCGGTGGACAAGGGCGAGGAGTACGACCTGGTGAACCCGCGCACGGGCGAGCTCGCCGGCAAGAAGGACGCGCGGCAGATCTTCGATAAGATCGTCCAGAACGCGTGGCGCACGGGCGAGCCGGGGGTGTTCTTCATCGACCGCGCGAACTTCTACAACCCGGTGCCGCACCTGGGCGCGTACGAGGCCACCAACCCGTGCGGCGAGCAGCCCCTGCTGCCGTACGACGTGTGCAACCTGGGCTCGGTGAACGTGGGCGCCTTCGTGCGCGACGACGTGCCCGCCACGGCCGACTGGTACGAGCGCATCGACTGGAAGGAGTACCGCCGGGTGACGCGCCTGGCCACGCACTTCCTGGACAACGTCATCGACGCCAACCAGTACCCGCTGCCGGAGATCACCGACCTGGCCAACCGCATCCGCCGCATCGGCCTGGGCGTGATGGGCTTTGCCGACCTGCTGGTGCGCCTGGGCATTCCCTACAACAGCCCCGAGGGCGTGGAAGTGGGCCGCCGGGTGATGGAGTTCCTGGACGAGGAGAGCAAGAAGGCGTCGGAGACGCTGGCCGAGAAGCGCGGCGCCTTCCCCGAGTGGGAAAAGAGCATCTGGGGCCCGGACGAGACGGCCGCGCGCGCGCCCAACGGCGAGCGCATCCGCGAGGTCCGCAAGCTGCGCAACTGCAACGTGACGACGGTGGCGCCCACGGGCACCATCTCCATCTTCGCCGGCTGCTCGTCGGGCATCGAGCCGCTGTTTGCCGTGGCCTTCATGCGCAACCAGGCCGGCTCGCTGATGCCCGACGTCAACGAGGATTTCGTCAAGGCGGCCCAGGACGGCGGCTGGTACAGCGCCGAGCTGATGGAGCGCATTGCCCGCGAGGGGCACATCCACTTCGCCGAGGTGCCCGAGTCGGTGCAGCGCGCCTTTTCGACGGCGCACGACATCACCCCCGAGTGGCACGTGCGGATGCAGGCGGCCTTCCAGGAGCACTGCGACAGCGCCATCAGCAAGACGACCAACTTCCCCAACGAGGCTACGGTCGAGGACGTCCGCAAGATCTACGAGCTGGCGTTCGCGCTGGGCACCAAGGGTGTAACGGTGTACCGCGACGGCAGCCGCGACGGGCAGGTGCTGTCGACGGGCGCCACCAAGACGCCGGCGCAGCAGGCCGAGGACGTGGCCAGGGCGGCCGAGATCGGCGCCAGGGCGGCGGAGCAGGCGGAGCGCATCGCCAAGCTGGAGCGCGAGATGGCGCGCCTGCGCGGCGAGCTGAGCCAGGCCGAGCAGGTGGCCACCCAGGCGCGCCGGCACAAGCGCAAGCGGCCCAACGTGCTCAAGGGCACCACGCGCAAGATGAACTCGCCGCTGGGCGACGTGTTCGTCACCATCAACGAGGACCGCGAGGGGCACGAGTTCGAGGTGTTCGCCACGCTGGGCAAGGCGGGCTCCGTCGCCATGGCCGACGTGGAGGCCATCGGCCGCTTGATTTCGCTGGCGCTGCGCTTCGGCATTCCCGTGGGCGACGTGTACCAGCAGCTCCGCGGCATCAGCTCCGACCGCGCGGTGGGCTTCGGCGAGAACAAGGTGCTCTCGGTGCCCGATGCCATCGCCCAGGCGCTGGGGCTTCACCAGCGCGAAAAGGCGGGGATCCAGCAGGAGCTGATTCCCGAGGTGGTGGGCGGGGCCACGGAGGTGGTGACGCTGCCGGAGACGCTGGAGCAGCCGCAGCTGTCGCTGATGAACTACGCGTCCGAGGCCGAGACCTTCATGGGCACCTGCCCCGACTGCAGCAGCCAGCTGGAGTTCGCCGAAGGTTGCAAGAAGTGCCACGCCTGCGGCTACTCGGAGTGCGGGTGATCGCGGGATAGCGGCTGGCTTGGGCTGGCGAGATCAGCCCGGGCGGGCTGTGCAACGGTTGGTGGGGTGAATTGGGTGGGGAGGGTCTTCGGTCTCGGCCGGAGGCCCTCCGTTCTGTCGCCGGAGACGTCCTCCTGCCCGTGCGCCAAGTCAGGTATAGCCTATTCGCATTGAAAGATAGAGGTAGCTCTCTTGAACGTTTCTGAAACGCGGTTATTCAGGCGCCTGCAAGAGCAAGCTGTTCCTGACCCTGACGTACGGAGCCTGATTGCTGTTGTTGAGCGGATTTTCCGCGAGTGTGAGGATCGGTTGAAGAGTGTTCTTCGGTATATGCCGCAGTACACTCTCCACGACGCGGTTCACATTCATCGCGTCGTCGATCTGATGGGACGACTGATCCCCGACCGGGTTCTGAGCCGATTGCAGCCTCTCGAAATTGCATCGCTTATCCTCGTCGCCGGGCTACACGATATTGGGATGGCACCAGCGGAAGACGAGGTTCGGGCATTGCTCGAACTGCCATCGGACGCTGCGGAGCCCTCCATTGAAGCTGTGCGTTATCGAGCCGTGCGGCACTCGCATCCAGAGCTACTTCGGCGTCAAGCGGAGTTGCGCAACGGTGGAAATCACAATGCTGCTGGTAACATCGAGGCCTTCTTCCTTTCTGAGTATATCAGAGAAACCCATGCAGAACGAAGCCGTCAGTACGTCTTTGAGCGCCACCATGCTGATCTGAGATACCGAAACTTCGCTTTCGTCCACCTTATTGCTGACGTCTGCTTTAGCCACACGCAACCTATCGAGTACCTGACCGCGCTACCTGTTGATCAACTGCTTGGTGGCGGGGAGTACGCCAATTTCAGGTTCATCGCAATCCTCCTCAGAGTGGCCGACATCTTGGATTTCGATGCTGAGAGGACGCCGCAGGTACTCTTTCAGCAACTAGGCGTCCGTGATTCGGTGAGCATCTCGGAGTGGCGGAAGCACTCAGCAATAAGTGGTTGGGACGTTCGCCCCGAATATCTCGCTTATACTGCTCAGTGCCCGGATCCTGTCATCGAGAAATCGATTCGTGATTTTCTC
>NZ_DATBNB010000785.1 GCF_036554565.1 Longimicrobium sp.
AACGACGTCGCCTTCGAGCGCGGCACCTTCCGCGTGCGCGGGGACACCGTCGAGATCTACCCGGCCTACGAGGAGCAGGGCGTCCGCATCGAGCTGTGGGGCGACGAGATCGAGCGCATCTCTCGCTTCGAGCCGCTGACGGGCGACACCATCGCCACGCTCACCCGTACGGCCATCCTTCCCGCCACGCACTTCGTCACGGCCAAGAGCAAGCTGGAGCGCGCGGTGGACCGCATCCGCCGGGAGCTGGACGAGCGGCTGCGGGAGCTGCTGGGCGCGGGGCGGCTGCTGGAGGCGCAGCGGCTGGAGTCGCGCACCAACTTCGACATCGAGATGATGCTGGAGATCGGCACCTGCTCCGGCATCGAAAACTATTCCCGCCACATCGCGGGACGTGCGGAGGGCGAACGGCCGGCGTGCCTGTTCGACTACTTTCCCGAGGACTTCCTGGTGGTGGTGGACGAGAGCCACGTCACCGTGCCGCAGATCGGCGGGATGTTCAACGGCGACCGCGCGCGCAAGCTCACCCTGGTGGACCACGGCTTTCGCCTTCCCTCGGCGCTGGACAACCGTCCGCTGAAGTTCGACGAGTGGGAGCAGCTGGTTCCCAAGGCCGTCTTCGTGTCCGCCACGCCCGGCGAGTACGAGTTCGCGCAGAGCGGCGGCGTGGTGGTGGAGCAGATCATCCGCCCCACGGGGCTGCTGGACCCGGTGGTGGAGATCCGTCCGGTGAAGGGGCAGGTGGACGACCTGCTCCACGAGATCCGGCTGCGCGCCGAGCGCCAGGAGCGGGTGCTGGTGACCACGCTCACCAAGCGGATGTCGGAGGACCTGACGGACTTCCTTCAGCAGAACGGGGTGCGCGTGCGCTACCTGCACTCCGACATCCAGTCGCTGGAGCGGGTGGAGATTTTGCGCGACCTGCGGCTGGGCAAGTTCGACGTGCTGATCGGCATCAACCTGCTGCGCGAGGGGCTGGACCTGCCCGAGGTGTCGCTGGTGGCCATCCTGGACGCCGACAAGGAGGGCTTTCTGCGCTCCAGCAGCTCGCTGATCCAGACGGTGGGCCGCGCCGCGCGCAACTCCCAGGGCACCGCCATCCTGTACGCCGACCGCATCACCGGGTCGATGAAGCGGATGATCGAGGAGACCGATCGCCGGCGGACCATCCAGGTGGAGTACAACGAGAAGCACAACATCATCCCGCAGACGATCTTCAAGTCGGTGGGGGAGATCGAGAGCAGCACCCGCGTGGCCGACGCGCGCACGCCCAAGGTGGATGCCAAGGCTGAGGCCGCCAAGTCGGCGGAGCGCAAGGCCGTGCTGGAGGGCAAGAAGAGCCCGGCGGAGCTGATGGCGCAGCTGGAGCAGGAGATGCGCGACGCGGCGTCGCAGCTGGACTTCGAGCGGGCCGCGCTGCTCCGCGACCAGCTGCTGGAACTGAAGGCCGAGGTGGACGGCGCCCGGCCCGCGCAGCGCCGTTCGGTGGCGTCGCTGCGGGCATGAGGGACGTGCTCGGCGAAGAGGCGCTGCAGGCGTGGGGGCTGCGGATCGGCGCCGAGGCGCGGACGCCGCTCATCCTTTGCTTGCGCGGTGACCTGGGGGCGGGGAAGAGCACCCTGGCGCGGGCCATCGCGCACGGGGCGGGGGTGGAGGGCGACGTTCCCTCGCCTACGTTCAACTTGGTCTTTCGCTACGACACGCCGCGCGCCCGGGTGTGGCACCTGGACCTGTACCGGCTGGAGCGCGGCGACGAGGTGTGGGAGCTGGGGTGGGGCGATCTGGGCGCGGACGGCGACCTGGTGATGATCGAGTGGCCGGAGCGCGCCGAGGCGCTGCTTCCGCCCGTGCGCTGGGAGATCGAGCTGCTGGAGCACGAGCCGGATTCGCGCGAGGTGACCGCGTCGCCCGTGGGCGATCCGCCGCCGCTGCCGCCCATGCGGGAGGCGTCGTGAGCGGGCTGTTGCGCGGGCCCCTGCTGGCGCTGGACAGCTCCGGCCGCTCCGCGTACGTGGCCGTGGAGGTGGACGGGCGCGTGCTCGCGGGGGAGACCGTCTCGGCCCAAGCCAATGCGTCGTCGGCGTTGATGCCTGCCGTGGACCGCGCAGTGGCCGCCGCGGGGCTGCGGCCCCGGGACGTCGCGGCCGTGGTGTGCGGCGGGGGGCCGGGCTCATTCACCGGGCTGCGCATCGCCGCGGCGACGGCAAAGGGGATCGTCCGCGCGCTGGGCGTGCCGCTGTACGCCTACTCGGGGCTGATGGCCGCGGCGGCCGCGCACCGGGTGGACGAGCGGCCCGTCTGCGCGTTGTTCGACGCCCGCAACCACGAGGTGTACGCGGGGTGCTGGTCGTTCGGCGGCGATTGCGTGCGCGAGGAAGTGCTCGGTGTCGCCGCGCTGGGGATCGACGAGCTGGTGGAGCGGCTGCGCCGCCTGCCTGTGCGCTTTGTGGGGGACGGCGCAGCGCTGCACCGGGATGCGCTCGTGGCGGAGTTCGGCGGCGATGCGGTGGACGTGGAGGACCGGTCGCTCGCGCGCGGGCTGCTCTGGCTGGCGCGCGCGGCGGCCGACGCGGGGCGGGTGGCGGACGCGGCGGCGTGGGAGCCGGAGTACGTGCGCGCCGCTGGGGTGGAGCGCATCGCGGCGGCCAGGGCGGGCGCGTGATGTCGACGCCGATGGCGGACACGCCGATGGCGCGGGCTGCGTCGTTCCACGTCCGCCGCTGCCGCGAGGGCGACATCGCGCGGGTGCTGGAGATCGAGATCTCGAGCTTTACCATGCCGTGGAAGGAGGACACCTTCCGCGGGCTGCTGAAGCGCACCGACAGCGATTTCCTGGTGGCCGAGATGGACGGCGACGTCGTGGGCTACGCCGCCGCGTGGACGGTGCTGGACCAGGCGGAACTTGGCAACGTGGCCGTGGCGCCCGAGGCGCGCGGCGCCGGGGTGGGCGGCGCGCTGGTGGACGCCGTGGTGGACCACGTGCGCGACCGTGGCGCCGCGGAGCTGTTTCTGGAGGTGCGCGTTTCCAACGAGGCGGCCAAGTCCGTCTACCGCCAGCGCGGCTTTACCGGCGTGGGCCGCCGCCGAGCGTACTACTCGCACCCCACCGAGGACGCGCTGGTGATGCGGCTGCGGATACAATCGTTTTCTTGACACGCATCGGGCGCCCCTTTATCATGGCGCTTTCGCGTCCACTCTGTTCGCTTGAATTCACTGAGGAGGAGCCGTGGCCCGCAGCCTGAACAAGGCCATTCTGATCGGAAACCTGGGGCAGGACCCCGAAATCCGCACCATTCCCAGCGGTGCGCGCGTCGCGCAGTTCTCGGTGGCCACCACGCGCCGGTGGAACGGTCGCGACGGCCAGCAGCAGGAAAAGACCGAGTGGCACCGGATCGTGGTGTGGGAAAAGCTCGTCGACATCGTGGAGAAGTGGGTCAAGAAGGGCGACCGCATCTACGTGGAGGGCGAGATCGAGTACCGGCAGTACGAGGACAAGGACGGCGTTACCAAGTACATGACCGAAATCCGCGCCCGCGAGATCATTCTGCTGGGCGGCGGCCGTGAGGGCGGCGACCGCGAGTCTGGCGGCGGCGGCGGGTACGGTGGTGGTGGAGGCGGCGGCGGTGGTGGCTACGGCGGCGGTGGCGGCCGTTCCGGTGGCGGCGGGGGCGGAGGCGGTGCCCCGCGCGGCGGCGGCGGTGGGGCGGGTGG
>NZ_DATBNB010000786.1 GCF_036554565.1 Longimicrobium sp.
TGGTCTCCCTGTCCGCCTGCGCATTTGGCACCATCCCGCCGATGCCCGTTCCGGAGGCGCTTTCCACGACCGAAGCCTGGATGGTGGCGCGCCACGACCGGCAGACGGTGCGCTACAGGTTCGGCCCGTACCGCGTGGCGAACGTTCGTTTTCATGAGATCCGCGGGCGCGGTGGAGTGCTGGATGTGATCAAGGGCAAGCGGGAGTACCAGCAGCGGTACGAGTTCGCCCTTCGTGACTCGGCCGAGGCCGCGCGCGAGACACGTGTGCAGTGCGACAGCCGGGACCGGGACCGCGGTTTCTCGATCGGATCGGTGGATATTGAGCTGGAGTCGGGGCTGTCGCTGAACTGCCGCGTGTTCATGGACGCCGATTCCGCCGCGAGGTCCGGCATGCTGACGCTCGCTGCGCGCAACGACAACGTGCCGCGTGGGACGATCGAGCGAGGCGAGGTGAAGTTCGAGATCGCGGGCGAGCGCGAGCGGGGCGATGATGACGAGGAGCTTCCGCGCGCGTACCTGGTGCGCCAGGGGGAGACACTCGTGGGGATGGTCGATCGCACGCACCCGGGCATCATCCGCATCTCGCCGTCCCTGCCGCGCGAGGAACAGGATCTGGTCGCGGCCACGCTCATGGCGCTGCTGATGCAGCGGAAGCTGATCGAGTCGTAGGCTGATGGACAGTCTACCACATCCGCACCCGCGCCTGCCCGCGCCCCCTCGAACACACGAGCATCCGCCGATGAGCGCATCCCACAAGCCCGAGGGCTACAGCACGGTTTCGCCGTACCTGATCGTCGATGGCGCGAGCGAGACCATCGAGTTCGTCGTCCGCGTTTTCGATGGCGTCGCGCTGCGCCGGTTCGCGGACGAATCCGGCAAGCTGGTCCACGCCGAGGTGCGCATCGACGACACGGTGGTGATGGTAGCGGATGCCGTGCAGGGGTGGCCGCCGGTGCCGTCGCACGTGCACGTCTACGTGACGGACGTGGATGCGACGTATCGGCGGGCGCTGGAAGCTGGCGCATCGTCCGTCCAGGAGCCGGTGCAGCGGGACGATCCCGACAAGCGCGGCGGAGTGAAGGACGCCGCCGGCACCACGTGGTGGATCGCCACCAAGGTGGACTGAACCGGTGAGGAGCTTCAGCTGGGCCCGCGCGGGTCCGAGTGGAGGCTCACGCGTCGTCCTCGTCATTCTCGGTGAGGCTAAGCCCTGGGCCGAGCCCCTTGGCGTCGCCCCACTCCAACGCCGCGCGATACGCCTGCTTCAGGTCATCCCTGAACTCAAGGATGGCTTCGGCAGTGCCGCGGTCCATCGGAAGGCCGTTCTCCGGGCTCTTGCGGCTCAACTCCAGCGAAGTCGTCGCGATCGCCACGAACGCGCCGAACCGGAACTCCAGCATCTCCAGCAACCGCAGTGGCGACGCGAGATCGCCCTGTTCACTTCGCGTTCTCATCGATCCTCCTCCCGTATCCTCACGTCCCTTGTAGGCCTGTGATGGCAGACCTACTTTGTCCAGTGTAACTCCCTAGAAAGTTTCCAAGGCTTCCGGGCAAGTCTATGCCCTGCTCACCGGAGCGTCAATGCCCTCCGGTGAGCCGCGCATCTCCGTCAGCGTCCTTCGCGGCGCCGTACGGGATGCGATCGACCGCACGTCATCCCACGTCGTCGCGAAGGCAGTTGGGCTCTCCGCGCCTGGTATTCGCGAGTTCGCCAACGGGTCGGAGCCGAGAAGCGCGACGATCCGCAAGCTGACGGCGTGGTACATCCGCCAGCGTGAACATGGGAGCGATGCGCCGGTCGATGCGGAAACCGCCGAGGCCGCTATCGCGTTCCTGCTGGAGCACATTCCCGCTCAACACCGCGACGACGTTCGTGCGGCATTGATCCAGCTGATCGACAGCAAGGGGCGGCAGGTTGGTGCGCCGGAGCCGGCCTGGATATCCGATCTGCGGGGCTGAACGCAGAAGTCTGGAGGCGGTGATGGCCGGCGAAACATTCGTGCATAACCACCCGGAAATCATGAGCGGCGCGCCGGTGTTCATCGGCACCCGGGTTCCGGTCCAGGCGTTGTTCGATTGCCTCGAAGAAGGCGGTGCGATCAACGAGTTTCTGGGCAGCTTTCCTACCGTCACTCGTGAACAGGCAGTCGGCTTCCTCAGCGAAACCACGTCGCGTGCGGCTCGCTGATCGCCTGCTCGTGATCGGAGGGGTGCTCACGGCCGGGGCGGCCCTGTTGCACGTGGCGATCATCATCGGCGGCCCCGACTGGTACCGCTTCTTCGGGGCGGGCGAACGCATGGCGCGGATGGCGGCGCGCGGCTCCCTCCAACCGGCGCTCGTCACCGACACCATCGCTGCAATCCTTGGTTTGTGGTCTCTCTACGCGTTTTCGGGCGCGGGTCTCATCCGCCGCCTCCCTCTCCTGCGCCTCGCCCTGACGCTCATTGCCGCGGTGTACCTGGCCCGCGGCCTGCTCGGCGTTCCAGCCGTAATGCTCGTGGATGACGTGTACACGAATCAGTTGAGAGCGAAGCTGACGTTCATGATCGTCAGTTCCGCCATCTGCATCGTGCTGGGGGTGTGCTACGCGATCGGCGCGGCGCGGGTCTGGAAGACGTCCTCATCTCTCCGACCCGAGTAGCCGAGGTGGCCTGGGGACGAATGAAATACGGCCGTGGCTGAGCAGGAGCAGCTGCGGCTTCTCTTTGGTACTCGAGAATGTCCTGCTGAAGAACCCTAACCAGACACAGCTGGTACGTAGATGGTGGCCGGCATTGCGCGTTGGGGCGTTTGATATACCATTGGGGAGCGCCGAGTAATCGCTGCTGCGGCCGCGGCCACGTTCCACGGTCTGCGAGCCGTGACTAAACACAAACAGAGGTCAACCTGTGAGTCTGATGGAGCGCATTACGGTGAACCCTCGCCAATGTGGCGGCCGGCCATGCGTCCGGGGCATGCGGATCCGCGTAACTGATGTCCTCGATCTCCTGGCCACAGGGATGACGCCAAAGCAGGTGGTTGAGGAACTACCTGACTTGGAACCTGCGGACATTGAAGCATGCCTTCGATTCGCATCGCGCCGAATTGACTATCCGGTCGTCGTCGCGTGATTCTGTGGCTGGACGCCCAAATTTCGCCCACGGTGGCGCTTTGGCTTCGCTCGCGTTTCGGAGTTAGAGCACTGGCCGTTCGCGATCTTGGACTGCGGGATGCGGAGGATGCGGAGATCTTCGCGGCAGCTAAGGCAGCGGACGTGGCGGTGATGACAAAGGACAGCGACTTCGTCCAGTTGCTCAACCGCTTCGGTCCCCCTCCACAGATCGCGTGGCTTCGGAGTGGAAATACGTCGAACACACGATTGAAACAGCTGCTCCTGCAGACCTTCCCCGAGGTGCTGCGAGTGCTCGAATCCGGCGAGCCGCTGGTCGAAATAGGGGACGCTTGGTAGAGTGAACGAGGCAGGCGCGATTCGGACGATGATCCGTAACCGCGTGTGAGCAGGTGAAGCCCCGAACGGCGACGCGAGCGCGCGCCGTGGTCGGGGCTTCTGGTATCCGAGCGGCGGGTTTACCCGCTCAGGTTGGCCGTACGGCCGTCGGCGGACCGATCAGCGGAGGTAGGGCGCCACGTTGTCGGCGATGTCCTGCAACTCGGCGTCGGTCAGAGCTAGCCGGTGGCGGAGTTCCGCCCAGCGCTGCACGACCCGCGCACCGTCGGCCGTGGTGGCATCCGAGCCGTAGAGAATGCGGTCCATCCCGATCTGGCGGAGCCGCTCCGTGATCTCCCGCAGCGCATCCTCCGAGCCCTGCGCCCCCGGCACGATCTCCGTCAGGTCGAAGTACAGGTTCCGCGTCCTGGGGTCGCCCGCGGCGATGGCGGCCGCGTAGACGGCCAGCGGCTCCGCGCGGTACTGGTTGCCGCCCCACAGGTGGGCAATCTGCACGGGCACGTCCGGCGCCGCCGGCAGAAGGTGCTCCAGGAACGCCTCGGCGTGTGCCCGCGCGTACTCGCCGCGCGCCTCGGAGTGCACCACGATGGCCATCCCCTCTTCGTTGGCGGCCTGGAACACCCGCCGCACCTTTTCCACGTGCTCGGGGTTCAGCACGTCTACCCTGCTGCCGCGAAAGTGCATCTTGATGCCTTTCATCCCCAGCTCGCGGCGGCATCGCCGCAGCTCGGCCACGGCAAAGTCCAGCAGCGGGCGGATGCCGCAGAAGCCCACCAGCCGGTCCGGGTAGCGCGCGATCTGCGCCGCCGTCCAGTCGTTCTCCGCGCGCGTGGTAGCCTCGTCGTTGTGCCAGTACCCCACGGAGAGCACCACCGCGCGGTCGATCCCCGCCTCGTCCAGGTTGTCGATCAGGTCGTCCGCGGTGATCACCTTCTCGAACTGCCATTCGGGGATGGGCATCAGCGTCTCGCTGGCGATGCGCCAGGTCCCCCGCGCGTCCCTGCGCAGGCCCGTGGAAAAGGTCATCACCGCGCGGCCAGACGACACGCTGAGCACCTCGCCCGCCACGTGCGCGACGGACCCATCCATCGAGAGCGAGCTGGCGACGAACCGTCTGTTCGGCTGCATCGCATCCACCAGCGCGGCGGCCGCCTCACGCCCCTGCACCCACGGCAGCGTCTCTTCCGTGAGATCCACCACCTGCGCGTCGTCCGTGTACAGCGCACCCGCCTCCGCGCTCCCGCTCAGGCGTCCGCGCTCGCGGAGCAGCGAGTCCAGCGCCGCGGGGAGCGCGACGGGCGGGGGCGGCGCGGGACGCTTGCTGGCCGAGGCCGGCCCCATGATGTGCTGATGATGGTCGACCAGCGGGATGATCCGCGCCCGCTGCGCACGCGCGGACGGGGCCGCCGCGGCCGGGCGTTCGGCGGGAGCGGGTATCCCCGGGTCTACGGGCGGCGCGCATCCCTGGGCCGCCGTCAGGGTGGAGGCGACGGCGAGCGCATACGTCCACAGCGCGGACGCGGGGCGGTTCGGCAAAGACAGGGTCAGTCGCGGGATCATCGTTCGGTGGCGGCTGGGGGAGTGGACGTGTCCGGCCCGGGGCCGATCATGTCGAGAATCCAAGTCAGGAAATCACCGCTGAACAGGTCGTGCGGCGGTTGGCGCACCGTTTCGGCTACTCAGCTCGGGCGACATGAGGACTCTCTCCGTCTCCGGGGCGAAGCGCCACCGGATTTCCGGGTGCGCGCGGTAAAGCGAGATGTACTGGCGGAAGAACTCCACCGGGGGCTGCTCGAAGAGCCGCGGGATGCACGCGGTGCCGCAGTGGTGCTCGATCGCCTTCGCCATCTCATAGCCCACGAAGTAGAAGCGCGCATCCTCGTCCCCGGAAAAGCCGCGCTGATAGGCATCTTCCCAGCTGACCCGCCGGGCACCCAAATCGGCCAGCACCCGGTCGAACAGGGCAAAGTTCGCGGTAATGCGCGCCGGCTGCGCGTTGCGGAGATAGCGCTCGACCGACTGCGGGCCCTGCTCGCCTCGGAAGCTGGCGGAGCAGGTG
>NZ_DATBNB010000787.1 GCF_036554565.1 Longimicrobium sp.
GCCGGCCCGAGCACCGGACCTGCCACTGGCGCCTCCAAGTCTGGTGTGTACACCCTCTCCCGCTTGCGGGAGAGGGTCGCACGCGTGTCAGCGCGGCGGGGTGAGGGCCCGCGGAGCCGAGCCGACGCCCGATACCATTGCCCTTCGCCGGGGGGCGAATATTTTAGCATGTGCTCTTTTCAGGCTCCCCGGCGGGCGGTATCATACCGCATTCGCAACTCCCATCCGGAAGGCCGCTTGATGAAACGGATCGTCCTGTTGGCAAGCCTGCTCGCGGCCCCCGCCGCGGCGCAGCAGGTCAGCATCCCGCACACGATGTTCTCGCTCCCCAACGGGCTGCGCGTCGTGGTGGCGGAAGACCACTCCACGCCGGTGGTGGCGGTGAACGTGTGGTACCACGTGGGCAGCGGCTACGAAAAGCCGGGCCGCACGGGATTCGCCCACCTCTTCGAGCACGTGATGTTCGAGGGCTCGCGCTACGTGCCCGAGGGCGACTTCGACAACCTGCTCGAAGCGGCCGGCGCCCGGAACAACGGCAGCACCACCACCGACCGCACCAACTACTACGAGGTGATGCCCTCCAACGCCGTGGAGCTGGCCCTGTGGCTTGAGGCCGACCGCATGGGAGGCCTGCTCGACGCCATGTCGCCCACCAAGCTCTCGGGGCAGCGCGGCGTGGTGCAGAACGAGCGGCGGCAGAGCTACGAGAACCAGCCGTACGGCATGCTGTGGGAAACGGCCTCGTCGCTGCTGTACCCGGCGGGCCACCCGTACTCGTGGACCACCATCGGCTCCATGGCCGACCTCGACTCCGCGCAGGTGGAGGACGTTTCCGAGTTCTTCCGCACCTACTACGCGCCCAACAACGCCACCATCGCCATCGTGGGCGACGTGAACACCGAGCAGGTGCGTCAGTGGGTCACGCGCTACTTCGCCGGCATCCCGCGCGGCACCGACGTGCAGCGCCCGCAGATTCCGGTGCCCTCGCTGGCCCGCACCGTCTACACCACGCGCGAAGACCGGGTGACCCTTCCCGAGCTGAGCATGGTGTGGCGCACCGGCCCGCGCTTTTCGGCCGACGAGGCCGCGGTGAACGTTCTGGCGGCGGTGCTCACGCAGGGCAAGAGCGCGCGGCTGCACAAGCGGCTGGTGTACGACGAGCAGGTGGCCGCCTTCACCGCGGCCTTCCACGAGGCCAACCTGCTATCGGGCGACCTGTGGATCCGCATCCGCGCCAAGCCGGACGTTGACCTGGACCGCATCGAGGCGGCGGTGAACGAAGAGGTGGCGCGCCTGGCGCAGACCCCGCCCTCGCGCGAGGAGCTGGACCGCGTGGTGAACACGCTGGTCACCGGCTTCGTGAGCGCGCTGGAAACGGTGGAAGGCAAGGCCGACCGGCTGAACGACTACCTGTACTACGCCGGCGAGCCCGACCACGCCGAGGAAGACCTGGCGCGCTACCGCGCCCTCACCCCCGCCGACATCCAGCGGGCGGCGCAGCAGTACATGGCCGGGCGCAACCGCGTGGTGATCAGCTTCGTGCCCCAGGGCAAGACGGCGCTGGCCGCCGAGGAGAACCAGTGATGAACCGTACCATCGCGATCGCCGCGGCCGGCGCGGCCCTGGCCGCCTGCACCCCCGCCGCCGCCCCGGCTCCCGAAGCCGCGCCTGCGCCGGCCCCGGCCCCGGTCGCCACCGCCCCGGAGTTTCCGCGCACGGCGCCCCGGCCCGGCGCCGCGCCCCGCGTGGACCTGCCGGACCCCGTGCGCATGCGCCTGGGCAACGGCCTGAACGTGGTCTACGTGCGCCAGGCCGAGCTGCCCGTGATCAGCGCGGTGATGGTCACCCGCGGCGCGGGGAGCGCCGACGAGCCCGCCGCCACGCCGGGGCTGGCCTCGTTCACCGCCAACATGCTCGACGAGGGCGCCGGCGGCCGCTCGTCGCTGGAGCTGGCCGACGCGCTGGAGCTGCTGGGCGCCAACCTCAGCACCGGTGCCGGGGTGGATGCCGCCCAGGCCAACCTGTACGTGCTGCGGCAGAACTTTCCGCAGGCGCTGCGGCTGATGGCCGACGTGGTGACGCGCCCCGACCTTCCGCAGCGCGAGGTGGACCGGCTGAAGCAGGAGCGGCTGACGCAGCTGGCCCGCGCCCGCGACGAGGCGGGGACCATCGCCAACTACGCGTTCTCGGGGCTGGTGTATGGCTCCGGGCACCCGTACGGCCGCTATCCCACCGCGACGGCCACGCAGGCGCTCTCCCGCCAGGCCGTCGCCGCCTTCCACGGCCAGCGGTTCCGGCCGGAAGCCAGCACGCTGATCCTGGTGGGCGACGTAGACCCGGCCCAGATGCAGCCGCTGGTGGAGCAGGCCTTCGGCGGCTGGCGTGCGCAGGGCACGGCGGTGGCGTCCACGCCGCCCGCCGCGCCGCGGATCGGGCGGACGACCATCTACCTGATCGACAAGCCGGGCGCGGCGCAGTCCGAAATCCGCATCGGGCACCCGGGCGTGGCCCGCAGCACCCCCGACTACTACGCGCTGCTGGTGATGAACACGCTATTGGGCGGCTCGTTCACCAGCCGGCTGAACACCAACCTGCGCGAAACGCACGGCTGGTCGTACGGCGCCAGCAGCGGCTTCCAGATGCTGCGCGGCGAGGGCCCCTTCACCGCGCGGGCCGGGGTGCAGACCAACGCCACCGACAGCTCGCTGGTGGAGTTCTTCCGCGAGCTGGGCCGCATCCGCGCCGAGGACGTGAGCGAGGCGGACCTGGAGAAGGCCAAGGCCTTCGTGGCCCTGCGCCTCCCCGACCAGCTGGAAACCACGCAGGACGTGGCGGGCCAGCTCGCGACCCTGGAGACGTACGGGCTGGACGCGTCGTTCTTCGACACCTACGTGCAGCGGGTGATGGCGGTGACCGCGGCCGACCTGCGGCGGGTGGCCAACCAGTACGTGCGCCCGGAGCAGTCGGTGGTGGTCATCGTGGGCGACCGCTCCAAGGTGGAGGCGGGCATCCGCGCCGCCAACCTGGGCCCGGTGGAGATCCGCGAGGTGACGGAGTTCGTGCGGTAGCCGCCGACGAGGGGCAGTGCGAAAGTGCGAGAGTGCGAGAGTGCGAAAGTACCACTCTCGCACTTT
>NZ_DATBNB010000788.1 GCF_036554565.1 Longimicrobium sp.
AGGGACGCACCGACCACACGCCGTAGCGGCGCGCGGCCCGCAGGGCGCGCAGCAGCCGCGCCCGGGCCGAGGGCGCGTCGCCACGCTGCATGTGCAGGTTGGCCAGCCCCAGGTGCGCCAGGCCGTAGTACTTCCAGTCGCGATTGCGCCGGGCCAGCGCCAGCGCGCGGCGGAACCACGTTTCCGCGCGGCGGTAGTCGGCCCCCCGGCGGGCCACCATCCCCACCAGGTACGCGGGCCCCGCCAGCTCCGGCGCGGCCAGCGCCGAACGCTGCGCGAACGCGAGCGCCGTGCGCGGCCACCCCTGGTCGCTGGCCCAGCGCGAAAGCGACTCGCACGCCTCCGACAGCTCCGCCGGCCGCGGCGCCCCCGGCCAGTCGAGCACGCGGGCCATCAGGTCCAGCATGGTGCGCACCGACGACTCGGGGTCCGTTTCCTCGGCGATCCGCTCCAGCCGCTGCTCGATGGCGTTGGGGTTGAACAGGTCGCGCCGCACCTCGGCGGGGGTTCCCGCCCACAGGTCAACGTCGCGAAGGCACTGCCACAGCAGCACCCCGAGCTCGCTGTGTACCTCGTCCAGGACCAGGAAGCCCTCGAACGGCTCATCCATCATCAGCAGCCCCGGCGGGATCACCCACGGCCGCGAGTTGCGGTGGGAGCGTTTCGATCTGCGTTTCTTCATCAGGCTCTCCGGCGGGGCTGGGAGGTCTCACGGCACGGCTGAAAATACACGTTAATGGCCCGCCCGCCGTCGTGCCAGTGGACGGAGTGAACGTCTCCGAGCGCTGGCGCGGAAGGCGCGAGTCCGGGTGCCCACCCGCGGACCGATCGGCGGGAAAGCTCGCGAACGGCCAAGTATTCCCTGCTACACCTGAACCAAGTAAACAGCGTCTTTGGCGCAAGTGACGCACCGTTGCCGACGCGGGGAGGACCGCAGCGGCGATTCTCACGGGAAATGGGGCGCGGAGCCCGTGGCCGCAGGGGTGCGGTGCTAGGGCCGATCTACTCGCTCCGCTGCTCGGCGCGCCAATTTCTGCTTCTCTCTTGCGCCCGCTCCCCGGGCGGGCCAAGGTTCCGCCTTCCGCGCCGTACGGCTCCTCTCTTCCCGGACCCTCGCCCATGCACGACGAAACCACCACCCGCTCGGATTCGAGCCTCGTTCGCGCGCTCGGGGTGTGGGGCCTGGCGGCCAGCATCGTGAACGTCACCATCGGTGGCGGCATCTTTCGCCTGCCCGCCAGCGCGGCGTCGCAGCTGGGCGGTGCCGCGCCCCTGGCCTACGTGGTGTGCGCCGTGGCGATGGGGCTGATCGTGCTGTGCTTTGCCCAGGCGGGGAGCAGGGTGGCGCTCACGGGCGGGCCGTACGCCTACGTGGAGGTGGCGTTCGGACCGCTGCCGGGCTTTCTGGCGGGGGTGCTGCTCTGGGTGGTCGGCACCTTCGCGCTGGCGGCCGTCTCCACCATCTTCGCCGATTCGCTGGGCGCCCTGATCCCCGCGTTAAGCGGCGGCGCGGCGCGGGTCATGGTGCTGCTGGTGATCTTCGCCGCACTGGCCGCGGTGAACGTGCGCGGGGTCAAACAGGGCACCACGCTCAACTCCGTCGCGACGGTCGCGAAGCTGCTGCCCCTGGTGCTGCTGCTCGTCGTGGGCGCGTTCGCCATCCGCGCGCCCAACCTGGCGTGGGAGGGGGCGCCCGCGGCCGGCGACCTGGCCCGCAGCTCCATCGTGCTGATCTTCGCCTTCGCCGGCATCGAGAGCGCGCTGGTACCCAGCGGCGAGGTGAAGAACGTGGCGCGCACCATTCCGCGCGCCATCGGGCTGGCGATGGTCACCATCACCACCATGTACATCGGCCTTCACCTGGTGGCGCAGGGGGTGCTGGGCGCCGCGCTTGCGAAGTCGGGCACGCCGCTGGCGGACGCGGCGGCGGTGGCGCTGGGGCCCTGGGGGCGCACGCTGATCCTGGTGGGCGCCGTGGTGTCGATGTTCGGCTACGTGAGCGGGATGACGCTGGCCGTGCCGCGCGCCCTGTTCGCGCTGGGCCGCGACGGGTTCCTTCCCCGGTCGCTGGCGGCGGTGCACCCGCGCTTCCACACGCCGCACGTGGCCATCGTGGTGCAGAGCGTGATCGTGCTGGCGCTGGCCATCTCGGGCACCTTCGAGCAGCTGGCCATCCTCGCGAACCTCTCAACGCTGCTGCTGTACGCGGCCTGTGCACTGGCGGCATGGGAGCTCCGGCGCCGCAACGTGCAGGCGGGCGGCATTCCCTTCCGAGTGCCCGCCGCGGGGCTGGTGCCGTTCCTGGCGCTGGCTGTGATCGCGTGGCTGCTGACGTCCATCAAGCGTGACGAGTGGATGGTCGTGGGCGGCGTGATCGTCGTCGCGGTGGTGATCTTCTACGCGACGGCCGGCGCGCGCAGGGCACGAACGGCGGGGTGAACGCACCGGCCGAAGCCGCACGTTGTCATCCCAGTGGAAGCGGACACGCCGAGTTGGCCGACCCGCACGTTGTCATCCCGATGGAGCGGCCAAGCGGCACCGGCCGGTGTCCCGTACCATGCAGCGACTGAGGGATCCGCCACACACTTCGCGAGGCACCACGCACCTGCGGACCTACCGGCACCCTGGCTCGTTCCCGGCCAGACGGGATTCACCCGCCCTTGAGTCGGCGGCACGCCGTCACTGCCGCGAGGCCTCGGCAGGGTCGGGCGAATGAATTCGCTGCACCAAACACACGAAGTCCGCCTGCGCGGACTGGCTGGCTTGGGTGTGGCGGAGGCCCGTGTGGCGCGTCCCGGACTCTCGCCCGTGGTTCGGCGTGCGGGCTGGGCCGGTGCACGACGGCGGGTGTGTGGCGGATCCCGCCATCGCTGCGAGCTGCGGTGTGCGGGAGGGTTCGCCGGGGCCGCCCCATCGGGATGACATCGTGGCGCGACGGCGGTGAACCTCGGTGGTTCCCACAGCAGAACAGGGCGCCCCGGCATCTCTGCCGGGGCGCCCTGCTGTTCATCCGTCCTCCGCCTATGGAGGGCCCGTGCCCGGGGGCGGGGGGGGCGGCTGGCCCGTGGGGGTGGAGAGCTCGCCCGGGCGCGGCACGTCCGGCGGCGGAGTGTCCACCTCGGCCGAGTCGGCGGCCGTGTCCGGCGGACGGCCGTACTCCCACCGGCGGCGCCCCTCCAGCGTGATCTGCCGGCTGCGGCGGTCCAGGTTCAGCAGCAGCGGGTCGCGCCGCACCGGCTCCCACGCGCCGCGGATCGTCCAGCTGCGGGTGGCCTGGTACTCCCCCGAAATCCCCAGCTTGGGCGCGTTCAGCAGGTCTACCAGCTCGAACACCGCAAAGAAGTCCTCGAAGAGCTCCTTGCCCGCCTCCACCGACGCGTAGGCGAAGATGTCGGTGCCGATGTTGCCGAACCCGGCCCCGAAGCCCACGCCCGTAGGCCGCGAGCGCAGGCGGAAGTAGTCGAACACGCCCAGTTCCGTGAACACCTCCTCGATCTGCGAGGTCAGCACGCCGCCCAGCACCTGCTCCAGGATGATCCCCTGGGTGAACTGCTGCGGGATGGCGGCCAGGTCGGCGCTGCGGCGGCCGAACAGCAGCAGCGTCAGCAGCTCCGATTCCGGCAGCGGCGGGCGCGTGTTGCTGGTAAGGTCGATGGTGGGCGACTGCAGCGTTCCGCCCAGGTGCACCAGCACGGCGATGTCGGCGCTGCCGGGCTCGCCCCCGCGCACCTCGTGGCTGGCGGTGATGTCCAGCCGCGGGTTCAGCTCGGGGGTGCCGGAAAACTGCACCGTTCCCTCCACGATCTCGAACTCGCGCTCGATGGGCCCGATCTGCAGCGTGTACGTGCCCCGCCGCGTCTGCAGGTCGCCATAGATGCGCGGCAGGTCGGCGGCGGCGTACACCTGCAGGTTGCCGGTGATCTGGATGCGGGTCTGCGGGTTCTGCAGCCACACCGACTCGCCGATCACCACCTCCACGTTGTTCGGCACCAGCGCGCCCATCATCCCCGCCGCGCTGGCCACCATCGAGGCCACCGTGTCGGCCCCCAGCTCGCCCACGTCCACGTCGACGATGTCGGCCTCGGCCTGCTCGCCGAACTCGGGGATGTAGATGGTGCCGTCCTCGATCTCCACCCGGCCCGTCAGCTCGGCCCCGGGATAGCGCCCGGCGATTCGCAGGCTGGAGTTGGCCTGCAGCTGGGCCACGTCCTCGTTGTCGATCACCTGGAAGTTGCGGGTGACCACCGCCAGGTCCACGAAGGGCGAGGTGGGGTCGTCGAGCCGCACGACGCCGGAGATCCGCCCGACCCCCGCGTTCCCCGTGTGCGCGACGGCGCTGTCGACGGTGATGGTTTCGCCGGCCATGCGGATGGCCGCGGCCATCCGCTCCCAGCGCACCCCCAGCGGCACGATGGTCACCGCGGCGTTCGCGAGCGTGGCCTGGCCGCTCAATTCCACGTCGTTCAGCGTGCCGCCCACCGTGACGCGCGCGTTCGCCTGCCCCTGGCCCTCCTTCAGCATGGTGGGCACCGCGGCCGCCACCAGCTGCATGGGCAGCGAGTCGGCGGTGATCGTGGCCGCCAGCGGGTCGTCGCGAAGCAGCTCGAAGCCGGGGACCAGCCCGCCCAGCGTAAGCGTCATGGGCACGGTGGCGTCGGCGTCCAGGATGGTGCGCCCGGCCAGCCGCACGGTGGCGTCCAGCCGCATGGACCGCCCCGCGTACTCGCCGGTGACGGCCAGCGTGTCGGTCCGCAGGCCGCCGTAGGTGAGCCCCTCGACCATGGCGTCCAGCAGCAGGCGCGGGTTCTCCACCGGGCCCACGATCGATGCGTTCAGCGCCAGGGTGCCGGCCACCTCGGGAAGGGTGGGGACGATCTGCCGCAGCTCGGCCATGTCGATGCCCTCGCCGCGCACCACCAGGTTGGCCTGGCCGGAGGTGGGAAGCACGCCGTTGGCCTCGATGAACCCCGTCGCCGCGCCCGTGCGCTGCAGCCGCAGGTTCTCCACCAGGTAGCCGCCGTTCACCAGCGCCAGCCGCGCCTGCGGCACCGCCAGCGACCACTGCACGTCGCGCAGGCGCAGGTTCATGTCGCGCAGCACCACGCCGGTGACGGAGAGCCCGTCCAGCTCCAGCGTTCCGGAGGCGTGGAGGTCCGTCTGCGCGTCCCGGCGCAGGTCCACCCCGAACGAGGCCGCGTCGGGCGACAGGTTGGCCTGCAGCTCGATGGACTGGTAGGTGCTGGCCCCGATCCCCAGCCCCTGCGCGTTGAGGGCCACGTTCCCCGTCCACACGGTGGCGCCGCGGGCCAGCCGCACCTCGGCCGCCAGCTGGCTGGCGGTGTACGTCTGCCACCGCAGGCCGCTGCCGCGCGCGTTGGCCGCAACCTCGGGATACTTGAGCGTGCCGGCGACGAAGCCTGTGGCCTGCAGCGACCCGCTGATGGCCGGCTCGAAGCGCCCCGGCGGCGGCAGGATGGCCGCCAGCACCCCCAGGTTCGGCGCGTCCACGGTGAACCGCAGCACCTCGCGGGTGGGCGAGGTCAGTCCCAGCTGCCCCGACGCGTCCACCCGCGCGCCGCGCACGGCCAGGGAGAGCGTCTCCACGGTCAGCACGCCGTCCGCCGCGGCGATGCGGGCCACGCCGCGCTCCAGCGGCAGGCCGCCCACGGTGGAGCCCGGCTCGGCGTCGAAGGCCACGCGCCCGGCGAAGGTCTCGGGGGTGAGTCCCCGCCCGTCCACGTCCAGCGTTCCCGTCAGCCGCGTCGCGGGGAGCATGGCCATCCCGGGCAGGCCGCTGACGTCCAGGTTCCGCACCCGGCCGGTGACGGCGTAGACGGGGACGTCGCCCGGGGCGTAGGTGCCGCGCACGGTCAGCTGCCCCTGCGCGCCGGTCAGGTCTACGTCGAAGCGGTACGGCGCCCGCCCGCCGCCGGAGACGGCGATGGGGCCGGAAACGGGGCCGGGAAGCAGCCCGGGGCGGCCCATCAACACGCCGATGCGGAAGTTGTCCACCCGCCCGGACACGTCGAACTGGGGCGAGCCCGTGCCGCCGGGCCGGCGCATGGTCCCGGCCAGGGTAAAGCTCCCCGCCGCCTGGCGCATGTCCACGGCGAAGCGCAGGTCCTCCGTGGTCCCGCGGGCGGAGAAGGTGCCGGAGAGCGGCCCTTCCAAGGGCGTGGCCGAGGCCAGCACGGCACCCGCGCGGAACGCCTCCAGCCGGCCCTCCACGTCGAAGCGCATCGGCTGCCCCAGCGTCAGCGAGCCGGCCATCTCGATCCCCCCGGCGTCGCCCTGCAGGTCTACGTCGAAGCGCACGTCGTCGCCGCTGCCGGAAACGGCGATGGGGCCGACGAGCGTGGCGCCGCGGAAGGGAAGGGCGGGGAACAGCTCCGTCAGCGTGGCCAGGGCCAGCGGCTGGGCGCGGGCGCGCAGCTCGTAGCTCATCACCTCGCCCATCCGCACCCGTCCCGAAAGCCCGCCCAGCACCGTCTCCGGCGCGTCGCCCACGGAGTAGGCCAGCGTGCCGCCCTCGATCGTCAGGTTCTGCATGGAGCCCGAGACCGTGGCGCCGCCGGTGATCACCCCCCGCAGCAGCGCGTTCGGCTTGTCGGAGAGCGCGGCGAGGTGCTCCACCCGCAGCGGCGCGGCGTCCACCCGCAGCCCGCGGAAGCGGATGGGGTCCTCGCCGGGAACGTAGGTCACCAGGCCGTTGGCGGTGATCACGGAGGGCTCGGCGTCCGGCGCGTTCCGCGGCGTCAGGTTCGCGGCGAGGTTGATCCGCAGCGGCCCACCCGTTCCCGCGCCGATGGCGTCCAGGCTGTTGATCTCGCCCTGCACCACGCCCAGCAGGGGCAGCTCCTCCGCGTAGCCCAGCGCTTCCAGGTCCGCCAGGCGCAGCGGGTTCAGCGAGATGCGGGTGTCGGTGAAGACGGGTTCCGCGTTCGGGCCCGTGAGCACGGTCAGCGCCCCGGACGCGCGCGAGCCCAGCACGGCCACGCGCGCGTCGGACACGCGCCAGAGCGTGCGGCCGCGCTCCTGCGAGCGGGCGGCCAGGGCGAACTCGGCGATGCCGCTGGCGGGCACGGGAAAGCCCATCCCCTGCAGGTCGGCGAAGGCCAGCGGATGGGCGCGAACGTTCAGGTCGAAGGTGGGCCCGCCCTCCGCGAACCGCACCCGCCCCTCGCCGTCGAACGACGAGCGCGGGGTGCGCAGGGCGTCGATGTCGAAGCGCAGCAGCCCGTCGGGGTCGGATTCCAGCCATCCCGCGAACTGCACGATGCGGGTGTCGGGATTGCGGACGTTGGCGGTGAACGACGAGATCTCCGTCCGCCAGCCGCCGCCCCCGCCCACGCGCACCAGGGGGAGTGTGGCGTCGATGTCCGTCAGCCAGTGGATGGTGTACGGCCGCCCGCCGATGCGCGTGCGCTCCGGCTGCTTGAGCGAGGCGAAGCGCGCGTTCGGCGCGGTCGCCGGCGCCACGTAGGGCCGCGCGATGCGGGCGCGGCCGTCGGTGATGCGCAGGCCGCGGAAGTGGAGGACGCGGGGCTTCTCCTCGTCCCGCCCGGGGACGGCCACCTCGGTGCCGCCCACCTCCACCTTCATGATGTCGGTGTAGTTCCACTCGCCGTTCGCGCGCTGCAGCAGGCGCATGTACGGCCGGTCGATGGCCACCTGGTCCACCACGATGGGCCCGTCCTGGGCCTGCATGGTGCCGGCGATCAGCCGTCCCCGGGCCACGGGCGCGGTGATGACGGTGTCGCCCGCCTGGTCCAGGAACACCACCTGGCGCAGGAGGATGCGGAGCGAGCCGTCGTCCTCCACCTCTTCCAGCTCGAATGCCTCTTCGGGAAGGCCCAGGCGCACGCGCACCTGCTCCTCGACCACGCGCGTCCGCTGCCGCCCGATGTACCACCAGATGGTGGCGGCGGTCACGGCGAAGCCGGCCAGGGTGCCCAGCAGCAGCAGGGCTACGCGGCCCAGCCGGCGCCGGCGGCGGTGGGGGCGGTGGGGGGTGGTCACAGGGCGTTCCCCAGCGACACCTGCAGCACCAGCCGGCTCAGCCAGCCGCCTTCACGCCGCCGCCGGAACTCGCGCAGCAGCGGCATTTCGATCAGGTCGCCGCTTTCGGTGATGCCGTAGAGCGGCCCGGGCTCCGGCTGGTACGGGTTGTAGGCCACGTCCAGGCGGAACGGCCCCACCGGCGTGGCGAAGCGCCCGCCCACGCCGGGGGTGATGCGGATGCCCGGGCGCGAGATCAGCGTGTCGCGGGTGTCCCACACCTGCCCGGCATCCAGGAAGGCGGCGCCGCGCACGTTGAAGCGGGTGAAGACGGGGATGGGAAAGCTGACCTCGGTGGTGGCCAGCACCGTGCGCGTGCCCCCGGTGGACGAGCGGACGGTGTCGACCACGAAGCCCGCGTCGCTCCGGCGCTGGGGGCGGGCCACGTAGACGGTGGGCCCCAGCTCGTTGAAGCGGAAGCCGCGCACCCCCGTGGGCCCGCCGCCGTAGAACCGGCGCTCGGGCGGGATGTACCCGGTCTCGTCGTTCAGCAGCCCGGTGAAGAAGGTGCCGCCCATCAGCCGCACCGAAAGCACCACGTCTTCGCGAAGCTCGCGGTGGATGATGCCGTCGGCCATCAGGCGCAGGTACTCGTCTTCGGAGCCCAGCAGGGGCGAGGCGAAATCCACCGTGGTGCGGAACTGGTGCCCGCCCGAGGCGAACGGGTCCAGCCGCACGCGATTCTGCGTGAGCCCCAGCTGCACCGAGTTGCTCCAGCGGCTTCGCTGCACCGCCTGGATGTCTTCGCGCTCGCAGACCTCGAAGGCAATGCAGAAGAAGTAGTCGCTGGCCTGGGTGCGCCCGCGCTGCACGTCCAGCGTCAGCGAGGCCAAGGTCTGCGGAAGGATCTGCCGCACCACGCCCACTTCCGCGCCGGTGGCGCTGCGGACGTACAGGTCCAGCTCCGACACCTGCTCGGTGAACAGCCCCGCCACCAGGCTGGTCTGCGTGGCCAGCAGCCGGGGCTGAAGGAAGTTGGCAGCCAGCCGGTAGTTCAGCGCGTCGGCGATCAGCGAGTCGGTGTCGGTGGTGCGCTTGTCGGGGTTGAAGGCCGGGCACAGCGAGCGCTCCAGCCCGTTCACCGGGTCGGCCACCCCCACCTTGGCGATCAGCCCGTTCACCTCCAGCCGCCGCGCGCCGCCCAGGAAGTTGCGGTCCAGGTTGCGGCCCTGCGCCCGCAGGCAGTCCAGGGTGCCGTAGCCCAGGGCGATGTCGGCGGCGTAGCGGGGCGCCTCCACCACGCGCACCAGCACGGTGCTGCCGATGCTGTCGGCGTCCAGCTCCATGCTGTCGGGCGTCACCTGCAGCCGCTCGGGCGCCACCTCCACGGCGGCGAAGCTCACCAGCTCCAGGTCGAACAGGCTCCGCTGGCTGCGCGCCAGGTCTGCCCCGCGCAGGCGCGCGCCCCGGCGGATGGCCAGCTGCTGCCGCACGGTGCCGGGGTCCAGCCGGTACAGCCCCACGATGTGGATGCTGTCCACCGTCACCACGGGCCCCGGCGCGGCGGCCAGCTCCACCCGGGCCACGTCGGCGATGGTGTCGATCTCGTAGTTGCGCAGCACCTGGGCGTAGGCGTAGCCCCGGTTCAGCAGCCAGTTGCGGACGGTGTCGACGGAGGCCAGGAAGTCGTTGCGGCGGAAGGGCTCGCCCTGCTCCAGCGGCAGCCGCCCGATCAACGCGGCGGCGCCCTCGACGTGGCCGATGCCGGTGACGGCCAGCCCGGTGAGGGTCACCAGGTCGCCCGCCTCCACGCGAAAGGTGACGTTCACCCCGTCTTCCGCCGCCGCGTCCACCACGGGAACCACGCGGGTGCCGTAGTAGCCGAAGTCGCGGTGCACCAGCTGGATGCGGGCTACGTCGCGGCTCAGGACGGCCAGGTCCAGGTGGTAGTCGTTCTTGCCGAAGCTGCCGATGCAGAAGGGAAGGATGCCCAGCGCGCTGCACCGCGACACGCGCGTGGTGATCACGCTGCGCAGCGAGTCTTCGGGCACCACCAGCTCGCCCTCGAACTTCACCGAGCGCACGTCCTCGCCCTCGTACTGGGCGAACTGCGGCAGCGGCCCCGTCGCCGCCTGGTTGGCGGCGCACGCGGCGGCCCCGAGCAGCGCGCACAGGGCGAGGGCCGCGCGCAGCCAGGCGTGCGGACGGCGCGGGAGCGCGAACGGCGGAAGAACGGACATCAAGTGTCGGATGGACGGTGCACACGCGCCGGCGCGCCGCGTGCCTGGAGGCGTGCGCGGCGGCCCTGACCTGCTTTTTCGGAACTTTTCTCGCCCGCGCCTGAATCTACGCGCGCGGGACGAGGGGGCAACGCGGTGGCCGCGCTCCCGCCGCGGTGCCGGACGGACGGGCACCGCAAGCGAAAGAAGCGGAAGCATTCACCGTGCCACGTCCCGCCCCGGCGCAGGCGCTGCCCCGCCGCCGGAATCCGCGGGCGGAACGGGGGCCGACGGCGCAACCGGCTCCTCCGCCGCGGGATCGGGGATGAACAGCGTGTCCCTGGGCGCGGACGGGGCGATGTCCTCGATGCGGATGGTGTCGCGCGGCTCGTCCTCCGGCGCCGGAAGCGTCTCGGGTTCGGGCGTCACGGGCGCCTCCGCCGGCTCGGAGCGGGGTGCATCCTCCCGGCGGGGCGGCCGCGTGCCCGCGTCGCGGTCCACCTCGTCCTCGGCGCCCACGGCGCGGCGGGCGCGGGCGCGGACGTCGTCCCATGCCTCGCGCGCCCACTCGCCCGCGGAGGT
>NZ_DATBNB010000789.1 GCF_036554565.1 Longimicrobium sp.
GCCGGAGCTGCTGGGCAGGGTCATCGATCCCAACGCGCCGCGCGTGCCGCCCGCGCCCGCGCAGCCCTGACGAGAGCACAACGCGAATCGCCCCGCCGGCATCGGATGCCGGCGGGGCGATTCACATCAAGCGAGCCGCGGGATCAGCTCGGCTTGGTGAGATTGAAGGTGTACGAGCCGCTGCCGCTGTACGAGTTCACTTCCCAGTAGTAGTAGCCGGCGGTGCCGCTGTAGGTGATGGTCTCGTCCGGCGACGCCGTCTCGGCGCGCGCGACGACGCTCCACGCCGAGCCGTTCCACTTGTAGAGCAGGAGGTCGAAGTCCACCCCCGCGGGGCCGTCCAGCACGCCCTTGTGGGTGCCCGACACCGTGCTCTGGTAGTAGGTGCCGTTCGGGTGGATGTCGTAGTCGCCCGCGCCCGTCAGGCTGCCGGTGTACGTGGTGCCGCCCGTCGGGGGAGGCGTGGTGCCGCCGCCGAAGATGCTGTACAGCAGGCGGTTGGGCGAGCCGGTGCCGGCGCTCGTCACCTTGTTGGGGGTGGAGTTGTTGATCAGCGCGCTGGCCACGCTGGCCGGCGACGCCGTCGTGTTGTTCTGCAGGTACAGCGCAGCCACGCCCGCCGTGTGCGGCGAAGCCATCGACGTGCCGCTGATGGTGTTGGTGGCGGTGGTGCTGGTGTACCACGAGCTGGTGATGTTGTTGCCCGGGGCGAAGATGTCGACGCAGCTGCCGAAGTTGCTGAACGAGGCACGCGCGTCGGTGTTCGTGGTGGCGCCCACCGTGATGGCGTTGGCCGCGCGGGCCGGCGACACGTTGCAGGCGTTCTGGTTCTCGTTGCCCGCGGCCACGACCACCGTGACGCCCGCGTTGTGCATGCGGTTCACCGCGTCGTCCGTGGCCGTGCTCGCGCCGCCGCCCAGCGACATGTTGGCCACGGCCGGCTTCACGTGGTTGCTGGCCACCCAGTCCATGCCCGCGATCACGCCCGAGTTGCTGCCGCTGCCGGCGCAGTCCAGCACGCGCACGGCGTACAGCTTCACGCCCTTGGCCACGCCGTACGTGGTGCCGCCGACGGTGCCGGCCACGTGCGTTCCGTGCCCGTTGCAGTCGGTGGTGCCGCGGCCGTCGGAGATGGCCGTGTACCCCGACACCGCGCGCCCGCCGAACTCGTTGTGGGTGGTCAGGATGCCGGTGTCGATGATGTACGCGTTCACGCCCGCGCCGGTCGGCGTGTAGTTGTAGGTGCTGTTCAGCGGAAGGTCACGCTGGTCGATGCGGTCCAGCCCCCACGTGGCGCCGCTCTGCGTGGCCGTGGCGGTGGTGATCTGGTCCTGCTCGATGTAGCTGACGCCTTCCTGGCGCTGCAGCGCGTTCAGCTGGCCCGCGTTCAGGGTGGCGGAAAAGCCGTTGAGCGCCGCGGTGTATACGAAGCGCGGGCTCACGCCGGCGATGGCGGCCACCGCGTTCGGGTTGGCGCCGTCCTTCAGCACCACGATGTACTGTCCTTCGATGCCGCGGCCCGCCGCCGCCGAAAGCAGGGGGGCGCCTCCGGGGGCACGTGCCGCCGTGTCGGTCGGTGACGAGTCCGAGCAGGCAGCCGCGAAGCCGAACATGGCGACGGCGGCGAGGGGGGAGAGCGTGCGCTTCATCAGGGTCCTCCAACAGGGTGAATCGGCGACGGCGGGGGCGCCGTGCCGCAGAGACGGGCCGCGCTCGCGGCCCGGAATGCCCGTTCTGCAACAGCCCGTACCTCGACCTGCCAAACGGGGAGGCAGCCGCCGGGGCATGCTGCCCGCGACCGCCTGCTCCGAGAGGCGCCACACGTATCGAGTGGCCTTCCTAAGGCACGCGGCGGGCCGCGCGCCTGAAATCGTTCAAGTGCCTTCCGTGCAACATGTTGAGGATTTCCAACGTGGCGTGGGGCGCGAGAGGAACGATGCAACTGCACCGGATTGGTGCACCGTTCCGGTGCGGATTCGGGACCGAAGTGCCATCGCATCCGGCGGGAAACGGATGGTGCACCACTTTGTACCCCGTTGACGGCGGGGGGCGGCGGGCGGAGATTCGTCCCGGAGCCTCCGCCCATCGCCCGACTGACGAGAAATGACTCACACCTCCATCGAGCCCACGGTCACCTTCCTGCGCGAGCGCTTCACCCGCGCGCCGCACGCCATCCTGGTGCTGGGCAGCGGCCTGGGCGGCCTGGCCGACGAGATCGAGGACGCCGTGCGCGTTCCCTTCGACGACATCCCCGGCTTTCCCCGCCGCACCCAGGCGCTGGCGGGGCACGCGGGGCAGCTGGTGGCCGGGCGGATGGAGGGGGTGGAGGTGGTGGCCATGCAGGGCCGCTTTCACCTGTACGAGGGATGGAAGCCGTCGGACGTGGCGCTGCCGGTGCGCGCGCTGGCGTCGCTGGGCGCCCGGTCCATGCTGCTGACCAACGCGGCGGGGGGGATCCGCCCCGGCTTCGTGCCCGGCGACCTGATGCTGATCGCCGACCACCTGAACCTGATGTTCCAGAACCCGCTGATCGGCGAGACTTTTCCGGGCGAAACGCGCTTCCCCGACATGTCGGACCCGTATGACGCCGGCTTCCGCCGCGCCGCCGAAGAGGTGGCGCGCGAGCTGAAGATCCCGGTTACCCAGGGCGTCTACGCCGGGCTGCTGGGGCCCACGTACGAGACCCCGGCCGAGGTGCGGATGCTGGGGCGGCTGGGTGCGGACGCGGTGGGGATGTCCACCGTGCCCGAGGTGATCGTGGCGCGGGCCATCGGGGTGAAGTGCCTGGGCATCTCCTGCATCACCAACCTGGCCGCGGGGCTCAGCGGGCAGGCGCTTTCGCACGACGAGGTGATGGAGGTGGGGGCGCAGGTGCGGGAGCGCCTGGTAGCCCTCGTTCGCGGCGTGCTCCCCCGCATCGCCCCGCTGAACCTGGCCTCCGAAGCCGCCAGCTGACCGGGGATTCATTCCCGGAACGCCTGTCGTTATCTTTCGCACGCTTCGCCGCTGAAACCTGGCGGCGAAGCGTTCCGTACACCTCCGCATTCGCGCATCCGCGCGCCCCGTCCGTCCGTCCCTTCCCCCGCGGCAGCACAAGGAGAACCCCGATGGGCACCAACGACACCATCATCGCCATGACCGCCATCGTCATGGGGATGCTTACGCTCCTGATCCCCATCACCGGCCTTACGGCGCGGTTCGCCCTGAAGCCGCTGATGGAGGCACTCGCCAAGTACCGCGAACTGCAGGGGCAGGACCAGGCGCAGCAGCTCCTGGAGCGCCGCATGGCCCTGCTGGAAGAGCAGCTTCACGGGATGGACCGCTCCATCCGCGACCTGGTGGACGAGTCGGATTTCCGCCGCCAGCTGGAGGGCGGCCGCGCACGGCAGGCGCTCCCCGTTTCGCGCATCGTCGCCGAGCCGCAGCCGGCCCTCGCCGCCGAGGCGCTTCTCGCCGAGCGCTGATCCGCCCGGCCTGCACATCGGCAGAAGGCCCGCCGCTCCCCCGGAGCGGCGGGCCTTTTTCGCATCCAGGATCTTCGGATGGACGGAGGGCGGGACGAGACTCTTGCGGGGGCGGCCGACGGATTGTATTCTGCGCGTTGAGAATCGTTCTCAATCTCAACCTACTCTGTGCGATGCGCCGGATCACCATAGCTGGACTCGGATGTTTGCTGTGCGCCGCCCCTGCCGCGGCCCAGGCTCCCCTCTCCACAGTCACGGCGGGAGCGGCGGAATGGGCCGTGAAGGGTGACACCTCGGCCGTCATCCACTTTTCCATCCGCCCGCAGCCGCTGGCGGATGCCCTGCGCGACTATGCCCGCCAGACGGCGCTCCGCGTGCGGGTGGACGTGGCGGCCGCCTCGGCCGGGCGGCAGGCATCCGGCGTTTCCGGCTCGCTGACCGCGGCCGAGGCGCTGCGCCGGCTGCTTGCCGGCACCGGGATGACGGCGCACTTCACCGACCGCGAAACGGTGGTGGTCACGGGGAGCGCGGCGGCGGGCGAGTGCGTGTACACGCTCACCACCCTTACCGTAGTGGGCCAGCGCAGCCGCGGGTACGGGGCGCCGCGCAGCAGCACCGCCACGCGCACCGATACGCCGCTGCGCGACACGCCGCAGTCCGTGAGCGTGGTGACGGCCGACGTGATCGCCGACCAGTCCATGCAGGGGATGGCCGACGTGGTGCGCTACGTTCCCGGCGTCACCATGGGCCAGGGCGAGGGGCACCGCGACGCGCCCACCATCCGCGGCAACGCCAGCACCGCCGACTTCTTCGTGGACGGGGTGCGCGACGACGTGCAGTACCTGCGCGACGTATACAACGTGGAGCGGGTAGAGGCGCTCAAGGGGAGCAACGCCATGACCTTTGGGCGGGGCGGCGGCGGCGGCGTGCTCAACCGCGTCACCAAGGAGCCGCGCTGGGCGCCGACCCGGGTGTTCACCGTCGAGGGCGGCTCGCACGACCACCGGCGCGCCACGATGGACCTGGGCCAGGGCTTCGGCGCGCTGGCGCTGCGCTTCAACGGCATGTACGAGGATTCGGAAGGGTTCCGCGACACCTACCAGCTTCGCCGCTACGGGCTGAACCCCACGCTGGCGCTGGCCCTGGGCGCGCGGACGACGGTTCAGGCCGGGTACGAGTACTTCAGCGACGACCGCACCGTGGACCGGGGCATCCCCTCGTTCCAGGGCCGCCCGTCCAGGGCACCCATCACCACCTTCTTCGGCAACCCCGACTCCAGCTATGCGACGGCACGGGTGAGCGCCGGCAGCGCCTTCGTGGAGCACGTGCTTCCCGGCGGATGGACGGTGCGCAACCGCACGCGGATGGCGGACTACGACAAGGAGTACCTGAACAGCCTCCCCGGCGCGGTGAGCGCGGATGGCGCAAACGTGACGCTGACGGCCTACGGCAACGCCACGGACCGCCGGAACCTGTTCAACCAGACGGACGTCACCTGGGAGCTGAGCACCGGCGCGCTGCGGCACACGCTGCTGGCGGGCGCCGAGGTGGGACGGCAGGAAACGGAGAACTTCCGGCGGACGGGCTACTACAACGACGCGGCCACCTCCTTCACCGCGCCGTTCAATGCGCCGACCGTGGCCACGCCCATCACCTTCCGGCAGAGCGCGACCGATGCCGACAACGGCACCACGGCGTCGGTGACCTCGTTCTTCGTGCAGGACCAGCTGGAGATTTCGCGCCACCTGCAGGCCATCGCGGGCGTGCGCTGGGAGCGCTTCGACATCGACTTCCGCAACAACCGCAACGGCGAGAAGCTCAGCCGCCGCGACGAACTGGTGTCGCCGCGCGCCGGCCTGGTGTTCAAGCCGGTGGAGGCCGCGTCGCTGTACGGCAGCTACAGCGTGTCGTACCTGCCAAGCTCGGGGGAGCAGTTCGGCTCGCTGAACGCCACGTCGAGCACGCTGGAGCCGGAGCGGTTCACGAACCGCGAGGTGGGCGCCAAGTGGGACGTGCGCCCCGGCTTTTCGCTGACCACGGCGCTGTACGCGCTGGAGCGCACCAACACCACGGCCCCGGACCCGGCAGACCCCAAGAAGGTGGTGCAGACGGGTGAGCAGCGCACCACGGGCGTGGAGTTCGGCGCCTCGGGGAACGTGACGGCGGCATGGCAGCTGGTGGGCGGCGCCAGCTTCCAGCGGGCGAAGATCACCAGCACCACCTCCGCCGCGGCCGCGGGCCAGCGGGTGCCGCTGGTGCCGGAGCGCACGTTCTCGCTGTGGAACCGGGTGCAGGTGCACCCGTCAATCGGGGTCGGGCTGGGCGTCGTCCACCAGGCGGAGATGTTCGCGGCGATCGACAACACCGTAACGCTCCCGGCCTTCACCCGCGCCGACGCGGCGCTGTTCCTGCGCCTTGCCCCGCTGCTCAGCGCGCAGGTGAACGTGGAGAACGTTACGAACGAGCGCTACTACGCCACGTCGCACGGCAACAACAACATCATGCCGGGCGCCTCGCGCACCCTGCGCCTGACGCTGACCACCCGCCGCTGACCCGGCGGCCTGGTTGACGAGGAGCGGCCGGTCCCACACGGGGCCGGCCGCGTCGTTTTCAGCGGGTTCCAGGGGCGGGCCACTGCCCGCTTCCGGCACGGAGCTTCACCTGCACGCCCACCTCACCCGCGGAAGCGCGCCCTGTCATCCCGACGGAGCGGCCAACACAGAGCCAGCCCTCACGTGAAGGCCCGGCAGCGACCGAGGGATCCGCCACACACCACGGGCGCGCCACTTGGCCCTCACCACACGAAAACAAGCCAGTCCGCGCAGGCGGACTGCGTGTGGTCGTTGCAGCGAATTCATTCGCCCGACGGGGCAG
>NZ_DATBNB010000790.1 GCF_036554565.1 Longimicrobium sp.
GCCGCGCAGCCCGTGGTCTACGTGCAGTTCCGGCTGGAGACTCGGGCGCGGCAGGTGGCCATCGCGGGCACCTTCACCGGCTGGCAGCCCACCGTTCCGCTGCAGGAATCTGAATCGGGCGTATGGACCGCGCTGGTGCCATTGAAGCCCGGCGTGCACGACTACGTCTTCGTGGTCGATGGTACCGAGTGGGTGCCGGACCCCCACGCCCCACAGCAGGTGGACGACGACTTCGGCGGCACCAACAGCCGCATCTCGCTTCCCCCGCTGGGCTCGGCGTGATCGTCCGGCTGACGCTGGGCTGCGCCGCGCTCCTCCTGGCCTCGCCCGCCGCGGCCCAGGGCTGGACCGCCGAAGCCGCCGCCGGCCGCGCCCTTCACGACCCCGTCGCCGCGCGCGTCGCCACCACCTCCGCCTCGCTGGGCCTCGGATACCAGGGCACCGGCCGGTGGCTGTACCTGTCCGCCGGCGTGCCCGTGCAGGGCAGCGGGCCCACGTGGAGCGCCGGGGGACTGGGCGGATGGCTCCCGTTTTCCACCGTCCAGGGCATGGACCTGGGGCTGAACGCCTCCCTCAACGGCTACGCATACGGCGCATCCGGCCCCAACGCGGGCGGAACCGGCGGAACGGCGGAGCTGCTGCCCACGCTGGGCTGGCGGCGCGGCGCGCTGTCGGCCTCGCTCAGCTCCGGAGTTTCCGCCGCAACGGACGTGACGGGCGATTCCAGCACGGTGCGCGGCTTTCACGACTCCGCCGCGCGCGTCGCGTTCGCCCTGTCCGATGGCGTGGAAGTGGGCGGAGATGCGCGGCTGCTGCGCGGCGATGGCGGCAACTGGCCGTACGCGGGTGGGACAGCGGAACTGCGGCGGACCTGGGGAAGCGCGTGGGCGCACGCCGGAAGCTGGCTGGGCGGCGGCCATCCACGCCCTGCCGCGTCGTACGGCGCCGGGGTGCGCGTGCGGGTGATGGCCGGCGCCACCGTGCAGGCCTCCGTGCGCCAGGAGCCGTTCGATCCGCTCTACTGGAGCACGCCGAGGCGAACGTGGAACCTGCAGGTCTCGCGCGCCCTCGGCCGGCAGCGCCCGTCCCCGCCCGCCCTGCTTCTCGATGTCGACCCCGGCGAAGCCGTGTTCCGGCTGCCGCGGAAGGACCACGGGGAGCCCCCATCCGTCGTCGGCGACTTCAGCGGGTGGCAGCCGGTGCCGATGGTGGCGGATGGAGACTGGTGGGTGGTGCGGGTACGAATCGCGCCCGGCGCCCACCACTTCGCGTACCGCCTGGCGGACGGGCAGATGATGGTGCCCCCGGGCGTGCCTTCGGTGGATGATGGGTTTGGAGGCCGCTCGGCCGTGGTGGTGGTTCCGTGACGCGCGGCGGGGTGGCGTCGTCTACAGGTTCGAAATGGCGGGATGAGGGTACACTGGCTGTAAACATGAAGACCCAACGATGGATTCTGGTGCTGCTCCTGGCGCTGGCGGGCGTTCCCGCCGCGGCGCAGGCGCAGCCCCCGGAGCAACGGATCGAAGCCGCCCGGCGCCAGGCGCAGACGGCAGGCATCCCCGTGTCGCTGCTGGAAAGCAAGGTGGCCGAGGGCCG
>NZ_DATBNB010000791.1 GCF_036554565.1 Longimicrobium sp.
CGCTGCGACTACGATGGGGTGAGCGGCAGGTTTCAGAATCGATGCTCGGACCGGGCCGAGCGGGCCGCGGCGCCGCGGCATGATGCCCGCGCCGCGCCCCGGCGGGCGCTCAACCCTGGACGTGCGCCGGATTCATCCAGACCACTTCCCAGATGTGCCCATCCGGGTCCTGGAAGCTCCAGCCGTACATGAATCCGTGGTCCTGCGGATCGTTCGCGGGCGAGCCGCCGTTCGCCAGGGCCGTGTGGACCATCGCGTCCACGTCTTCCCTGCTCTCGGCGGAGAGCGCGACGAGCACCTCCGTATGCGTCGTGGAATCCACGATCTGCTTCTTCGTGAAATCCTGGAAGCGGCCGTGCACCAGCAGCATCACGAACGCCTCGTCGCTGACGATCATGCAGGTGGCCGACTCGTCCGTAAACTGCTGGTTGAAGGTGAACCCGAGCTTCGTGAAGAATTCAACGGACCGCGCGAGGTCCTTTACGGCCAGGTTCACGAAGATCTTGCGAGAGGTTCCGGTCGCCATGAGCTGCTCCGTGGGGAGGTAGGCCTGCGGATGCGCGGCGGGGTGGGAGGGCGCATCGGCCGGCAAACTGTGCGGCTTCCCGGAAGCTGGCAAGGCGAAACGAGAGCGGCGGCCGATCAGGCCGCCGCGTCGATTCCGTTCACCGCACCCAGCGCGGAAGCCAGTCCGCGCCGGGCGCGCGGGTCAGGCGGCGGGGATGGCTGCCGTCGGGGCGGGCCAGGTAGAGCTCCGGGTCGCCGTCGTGCTCCCAGCTGAACGCGAGCCACTGGCCATCCGGCGACCATGCGGGGCTCTCCTGCGCGCCCGCCGCCAGCTCGTCCGTGGACGAGGCGATACTCGTGGGCGTGCCGCCCTCCAGGCTGGCGACGCGCACGCGAGCGCGCTTGCCGCGGGCCAGCTCCACGTAGGCGATCCGCTGCCCGTCCGGCGACCAGGCGGGGGCAGACTGCAGGACCCCAGCGTCCCGTGGCGTGCCGGTGAGCGCGCGCAGCCCGGTTCCATCCGCGCCGACGAGATAGATGCGGTCCTCGCCCTCGCGGTCACTGATGAACGCCAGCTGGCGCCCGTCCGGCGACCAGCGCGCGCCCCAGTCGTCGCGGCGGTAGGCCGTCAGCCGGCGGACGCCGCTTCCATCCGCCCGCATCACGTACAGCTCGGCGTCACCGTCGCGGCTGGAGGTGAAGGCGATCCACTGGCCGTCGGGCGAGACGGCCGGCTCGAAGTTGCCCTCGCGATCGTCGGTCAGCCGGCGGACGGCCCCGCCGCCGCGGTCCATGCGGTACAGGTCGCTGAAGCCGTGGGTGCTGGCCTCGAACACGAACCACGTACCATCCGGCGACCAGCTGGGGTTGCGCACCCGGGCCCCGCGCGGACCCACGGGAACGGCCGCGCCGCCATCCACCGGCACCAGCGACAGGCGTTCGGCGCTGCCGGCCGGCGTCTGCTCGGCCGAGACCACCAGCAGCGAGCGCCCGTCCGGGGACACCGCCGCGGGATAGTCGTCGGCCTCGCTGCTCGTCAGGCGCACTTCCCCGCCCCGCAGGTTCACCACGCGCACCTCGCGGTTGCCGTCGCGCTCGGAAACGAACGCGATCCGCCCGTCGCCCGAGTCCCCGCACCCGGCCAAACCGAGAGCCAGGATCAGGGCCCCGGAGCGCGTCCGGAGCCCGTGCATCCATCGAATCTCCACGATCACCGGATGCGCACGGCGTCGGCGACCACGAACGATCCCTCGGTGGTCCAGCGGGAAAGGATGATCTTGTTCCATCCCGCCGTGAAGCTCCACGTGCCCAGCGTGTTCCACTTGCCGCCGTTCACCTGCTGGTTGGCGCTGGCCCGGCCCACCTCGGTGCCCGAGGCGTTGTAGGCGATGTACGGCGCCGTCGTGGAGCGGTTGTCCAGGTCAGTCCACCAGGCGTCGACAGTCTTGCTCGCCGCGGCGGGAAGGTAGAACCAGAACACGGCCGGGTCCGACACGGCGCCGGTGGGAGCGTGGTAGTAGCCGCCGCCGTAGTACTCGGGGATGTTGTCGGACTGCGTCCACCCGGTGCCGATTTCGAACTTCTCCTTGGCGGGATCGTTCAGGCTGTTGTTGTTATCGACGATCAGCGCCTCGCCCGCGTCGCAGGCCGTGTTGATGCGGCTCATGTAGTCCGTCCACGGCCAGTTGGCGCCGGGGTCGGTGCGGTCGTACGGCTGCAGCCGCGCATGGCTGACGATGTGGTTGCGGTCGCGCGGTACGTCGTGGCGCTTGCTGATCTGGCAGGCCAGGATGGCGGATTCGCGGATCTGCCCCGAGGGCCACGAGGTCTGCGAGGCGTAGCCCGCGTGCTCGATGCCCACGGTGAAGTAGTTGCTCTGCACGCCGTCCCACCGGCAGTCGGTGCTGTTGTTGCGCGAGCAGTAGTAGGTGGCGCCCACGTGCCACGCCTTCTGGCTCTCGTACACCAGCTTGCTGATCTCGCTGCCGGTGGTATTGACGACGTAGTGGGCGCTGGCCTGGGCAGACGAGTTGGTCAGCCAGCTCCAGCAGCTGCTGTAGCTGCTTTCGCACGAGTGGATGACCACCATGTGCACGGGATAGGTGCCGCGCGAGCTGTAGTTGGGGGACGGGCGCCAGACCACGCTCGCGGAGAGCGTCGCTCCCATGCGAGGACCGGAGGGCGCGGGCGCCACCGCCGGGCGCGGGAAACCGGGGGCGACGCGGCGCGCGCCGAGCGTGGCGCGTCCGCCGGCCTGGTCCGCGGGCACACCGGCGTTCAGCACCGCGTACACGCCGTCGTGCACGTACGCCGCCTGCCCCTCGGGCGCGACGATGCCGCTGTAGCGCGCCACGGCCGGCGCCCACGCGGCGTAGTCGGCGCGGTTGACCTGCAGCTCGTCGGCGAGCGAGGCGAGTACGGCGGCGGCGGCGCGGATGTTGGCCTCGGGGCGAAAGCGCGCCTCCGCCGCGGACACGCCGGCCAGGGCGGCGCCACGCTCCAAGTGCGCGCCGCGCAGGGCCATGACGCCGAACGCGCGCGGCTGGCCGATGAACTCCGCCTCGCCGCGCACCATCTGCCACCCGGTTTCGGCGAATCCCACCGCCTTCAGCAGGTCTGCCGGCACGCCGAACTCGGCGGCGGCGCCGTTGAAGAGGGGGTCCAGCTGAAGTTGCCCGTCTTCCGCGACGGGCGCGGCGCGGGGCGTGGTGGGCTGGTCGGCGCAGGCGGCGAGCACGCCGGCCGCCAGGGAGGCCAACGCGAGGACACGGAAGGGACGCATGCGGGTCCTTTCAAGAGGAGAAACCGGTCTGCCGGGAGCCCGCCAGGACCGCAGTTTCAGGACCCGCGATCGACGCCGCGGGTGCGCCCGCGCAACCGCGTGGGGCGGCACGGCTTGCGGGATATTTCCCGGTTTCGCGCGAGGATGCGCGCACCGCACCGACTGCACCGTCGCGGTGCGCATTGCCCCAGAGCGGTGCACACGTCGCGCTGAGCCGAACTTAAAATCCGCGATCTTTGCCGCGGCCCCGTTCAGGGGCAGCCTGAACTGGTCATGAACTGGTAGATCTGGAAGCTGCCATCGCGCGTAACGGGAACGTACACGACCTCGAGCCCGGCCCCGGTCTCCCCATACGCGGCTACCCCGTTCACTGTGCCGACACGGGTGAGGAGATCGGCGGGAACCGAGCGTGGCTCCCCGTTGACGGTCAGCATCATGTCGCCGGCCACGATCGGCTCGTACTCCGCCAACCAGCGCGTCCCGGCCGCGACGCCGGCATCCGCCGGCAGCGGAAGCGTGAGCGGCTGGCCGGCGGTGGAATCGCGGACCAGCAGGTTCACGGGCCTGCCGAGCAGCCGGGGAGCCGCCGTCCGCTCCTCGCCGATCGCGGAGACCACCCAGCGGCGGTCCTCGATCCGCCACTCCACGAACGTCGCGGAGCGCGGCGACGCGCCGGGCGGCACGAAGCGGCGTCCATCCACCAGCCGCCACGGCAAGGGATCCACCCGCACCCGGTGCACCAGGCTTTCCACGCTCCCCACGTCGCCCCCGAAGGCGAACGTCTCGCACAGCGGTCCGGAGGGCTCCACCGCGGTGACCGTTTCCGAACCCCGGAACTCCCGGCGCTCCACCGCCACCCGCCCGCTGAGGGACCGCGTCGTGACGATCCAGACCCACGGGTC
>NZ_DATBNB010000792.1 GCF_036554565.1 Longimicrobium sp.
CGAGCAATATTGACGGCGCTGCTGTGTGCTCTGGGGTGCAGGCGCGCACCGCAAGGCGACCGTACACGTGCGCTTCGGCTTCATCGCCGCTCTCCAGCGCGAGCCGGAACACCGCGTGTGCCGTGACCGCGCCAATCTCCCGCAAGCTCTGGCGGCGCGTTGTCCGATAGGCAAGCCGGTACAGAGCGCGGGCGCGATCCAAGCGGCCGGCGCGGTGATTTAGCTCGCCGAGCACGCGAGCCGCCTCCGCGTACACGTCCCACTGGGCTGACCGGCGGGCGAGCGCGACCGCGCGCCTGACCCACGATTCCGCGCGGTGCTGCTGTCCGGCGGCCAACGCCAGGCGCCCGGTTTCGAGCGCCGGCGCAGGATCGTCGGCCGAGCAGAGCGCCCCCGCCTGTGCGAAGTAGACGGCCGTACCGTGCATCTCGTGTTCCGCGGCCCAGCGTGCGACCATGCGGCAACACCAGGTGAGAATCGCCGCATCGGCTTTCTCCGGCACGGCGAGTTGCCCCGCGAGGGCATCGACTGCCGAGGCAACGTCGTCGGACAGATCGATGTTCAGAAGGCGGCTCGACCGGCGGTTCGGTGCTTCCGGGCTGAACAGGCCAGCCCGCTGCATGGACGGCGTCCCCGCCCACAGCACCACGTCGCGCCCGATCCGCCAGAGCAGGATCCCAAGGTCGTCGGCCACTTCCTTGAGGATGCGATCTCCCTCCAGGTGCTCGTCGGGATCACGCGTGAGCGCCGTGTCGATGCACCACCGGCGGCTCTCACCTCGCAGGGACCTGCGCGCGACTCCCCCTGCACCTCGCTTCTCCATCGCCATCATCCGTTCTCCTTAGCATCAACGAAAGAGCACATCGTCAACGGAACGTGCGCATGATGTCCGGAATCGCGAAACCGGCGTGGATGGCGAGCGAGAACCCCGTCGCGCATGGCGCGCGAAATAACCCGTAGTGGCTGGCGGGAAGAGTGCGGCAACGGTATCGTGCTTGGTGAATATGACGTGAGCGACTGCTGGCCCCCCGTCGACGAGGTATGAACGTGAGATTCAGCCGCGCATCCCTGATCGGCATCGCCCTGGCGGGTGTTCTCGCCTTTGCCGGATGCCAGGGCTCCCCCACCTCCACCGTTCGACAGGGCAAAGCCCCGGCGAGCTTGAACGGCCTGGGCTATGGCTCGGGCAACGCTGTCGACACGACAACGGCCGCGGTTTCCGGAGAAACCACGGCCGTATCCGACAGCACGGGGGATGGATCGAGGAGCGGCCTGGGCTACGGCTCAGGGCACTAAGCTGCCCAGTGATTCCGGCGCGGGTGACGCTTGCGCCCGCGCCGGCTGTTGGGGCGCCAGTGCACCAGCCGCGCGGTGAGAGCAGTGGTAATGGACCGGCGCAGGCCGGCGTCTTCCTCCTCCGCGGGCGCGGCCGGCACATGCCTGTCCGCGATCTCCGCGGCGAGCTGGTCCGCGTAGCCCACGAGCGCAACGTCGCCCGCCTCCGTCGCCAGCGCGCGAGAAGCTTCGATCAGCTGCTCCGCTTCCTCCCAAGCTCCCTCGGCGCGGCACGCCTCGGCCATGTGGTACAGCGCCGCGGGCGCATCCTGAGGATACGTCTTGATCAACTCACGGACGGCGCGCCGCACGTTCCGGGAGTCGTCCCGCCGGCCCACGCCCGCATACGCGCGCGACAGCAGGCTCATGCCGATCACCTGCTGCGCGGGTGCTTCGATGAGGGTGAGGAAGCGCTGCAGGATGGGAAGCGCTTCGGCGTACATCCGCTGCGCCAGAAGCAGGAACGCGAAGTCGGCCGCGAGATACGGAAAGCGCGGATCGGTAACGGGATAGAGTGTCACCGCGCGCGCCGCCGCGACCTCCGCCTGCCGATACTCCCGGCGCTCGGTCAGCATCAGCATGAGGTCGTGCTGGGCGTGGCTGGCCAGCCAGGTGCTGCCGCTGCGCCGCGCTTCGTTGCTGGCGGTGTTCAGGTGCCGCCGCGCCGCCTTGTATCTACCCCGCGCCAGGGCCAGGGCCGCCATGCCAATGTGCGCCGAGACGTACTCGTCGGCGTTCTTCTGCCGGCGTGCGTACCGTGCCGCTCGGCCGTAGTAGAGTTCCGCGTTCGTCCACTCACCCAATCTGCGGTGTGTCAGTCCCGCAACGTTCGCCGCCTGCGGGCTTTCCGGCGCGATGCGCGTCGCGGCGGCCGCGAACTGCGCAGCCGTCACGCCGTACCCGTGTTCGTTCGCCCAATCCGCAACCGTGATGCAGGCGTCTTGCAGCTGCTCGGGCGTGACGCTAGCGGGAGCGTCCGATAACTCGTGGAACACCGCGACGACAGATTCCACCGGTCCGGCCGCGTCGAGTGCTTCGGCCCTGCGGTTGCGAACGCGATCCGTGCTGACCGGGTGGAACAACTCCGTCGTGTCGCCATGCCCTGAGTCCACCCAGTCGCGCAGGTGACGCAGATACAGCCACAGTTCAACCGCGAGTGCTGGCTCCGGCACCTCGCTGAGGACGACGGATTCCCGTCGCGGCCAGACCGGCAGCGGCGGGATCACCCTCGGTTTGGCTTTGTGCCCCTTGTCCGCGCCCATGCGGCGTGCCTCGTGGAATCGCCCGGAGTGAACTTCCTCCATAGATACGACCGGAGTACGGAACGCGCCATAGTGTGCGCCAGCGTTTTCCGCGCGCATCCAAGGCCTGGCACAACGAAGCGGCGCGGCCCCGCCTAGGAGCCGCGCCGCTTACTTAAAGCTCACCTGCCTACGCGGCGAGCCGCCGCACCACCTCCACCGCGCCTCGCTTGTACACCGTCACGCACACCAGCTTCCCCTCCGGATCGATCACCATCCAGTAGCGGCTCCCGTCGTACTTCGCGATCACGAATCCGCTCTGCTTCAGGTCCGCGGGTGGGGCTGCGGGCAATCTGGGCATCGTGCACCTCCAGTGGGCTTGACCCTCGGCGCCCGGCAGGGCTACTCTTGGTGAGCGGGCGGCCTTCGGGTCAGTTCGCGATGTGAAGGCTGTCGGGGTCTCTTGGCGGGGATACCGGCAGCCTTGCTTTTCGCCCTGCTGTCTATATTATAATCGACAGAGCACGGATTGTCAACGTTAACATCGACAGCCCGATGGACTTCAAAACTGCGACGGATCGGGTCGGCGGCTGCATCACGCATGCTGAAATCGCGGAAGCCGCCGGCGTGTCGATCCAAACGGTGAGGCAGGCGCGGATGAATCCGACCTCCTCAAGCTTCCGGAACCCGCCTGCGGGGTGGGAGACGGTTCTCGCCCGCTTAGCTCTGCGACGCGCCCGGGAGCTTCAGTTGTTCGCGCATTCACTCGCGCCGGGTGAACCTCGAGATGCGGAGACGTAGCTCGGAACGGAGTGCAGACGGAGTATATGCCGGAGTCACTTCGGTCAGGGTCTCGCGAGCCATTCACCATTGCCGAAAGCAATCGACGGATGTTCGAATCAGAGAGATCGCTCGTCGCCCAGTTTGTTGACTGTTTGCAAACGGGAGATGCGCCGTGGGGGGCTGTGCGAGTCGGGGAGCAATTCCTTCATCGAAGTGGGCGGACTGATGTTGTAGTTGTTACGGATAACGGTGAGATCATTGCGATTGAAGCCAAACTAACACGGTGGCGGGATGCCTTACACCAAGCGTACCGAAACACTTGCTTCGCGCACAATTCGTATGTACTTCTTCCAGAACGATCAGCAACGCTCGCGAAGCAGTATGCGGAAGAATTCGCTCGTCGGATGGTTGGGCTGTGTTCTCTTATCGAAAACCGCGTGGAGGTTCTCCTTGAAGCCCCACGGACAGTTCCGCTGCAGCCGTGGCTCACGGAACGCGTTCTTGCCTACATCGAAGC
>NZ_DATBNB010000793.1 GCF_036554565.1 Longimicrobium sp.
TGGGGGTGGTGGCCGCCGTAGGTGAATCGTACGCGTGGGTGGCGCTGGTGCTGGGGATGGGCGGCGCGGGGCTGCTGTTCTGGTCCAGCCTGCTGCTGATCCTGGAAAGCCGCCTCGCCTACACCTCCGTGGTCGAGGAGATGGAGTTCGTCCGGGAGTTCGGCGCCCACTACGCCCCCGCGGGCCCCCCGTCCAACCTGGCGGCCCAGCGGCGGCGGCCTTGGAGGCGCCGCTAGGACTGCCGTCGACAGAAGCGACACGCGGCCTGCCGTGCCGGGCGAGCCGGGCCGCAGCGCGATCGAATTTTCCCCTCTCCCGCTCGCGGGAGAGGGGCCGGGGGAGAGGGCGGCCGAGGCATTCGCGAATCCCGTTCGGAGCGCACCGATCGATCCGGCCCTCGATCCCAACCATCAGCACCAGCACCCACGGCGCGCGCCGGGAAGCGGCTCCTCCCTTTGCCTTCGGGGTACGGAGGCGATACATTGGCGCGGCTTTCCCGCAAACACCGATACGGATGCATATCGTGGATAGATCGTCACTTACGCATACGGACACCTTCGTTCGCCGCCACGTGGGCCCCGGCGCCGACGAGATCGCGACGATGCTGCAGGCGCTGGGCTACGGCTCGCTCGACGAGCTGGTGGACGCCACCGTCCCCGCCTCCATCCGCCTGAAGCGGCCGCTGGCCTTGGGCCCGGAGCGCAGCGAGTACGAGATGCTGCGCGAGTTCAAGGCGCTGATGTCGCGCAACCGCGTGTTCCGCAGCTACCTGGGGATGGGCTACCACGACTGCATCACCCCGCCCGTCATCCAGCGCAACATCCTGGAAAACCCGGGCTGGTACACGCAGTACACGCCCTATCAGGCCGAGATCGCGCAGGGCCGCCTGGAGGCGCTGCTCAACTTCCAGACGATGGTGGTGGACCTCACCGGGCTCCCCATCGCCAACGCCTCGCTGCTGGACGAGGGCACCGCCGCGGCCGAGGCCATGGCCATGGCGTACGGCATCGCCGGGGCCGAGAACCGCAACACCTTCTTCGTCTCGCAGCTCTGCCATCCGCAGACCATCGAGGTGGTGAAGACGCGCGCCTGGGCCCGGGGCTTCGACATCGTCGTGGGCGACCACGAGACGTTCGACTTCACCCAGCCCGTGTTCGGCGTGCTCCTGCAGTATCCGGCCACGGACGGCGAGGTGATCGACTACCGCCCGTTCACGCAGCGCGCGCGCGAAGAGAACATCATCGTGGTCGCCGCGGCGGACCTGCTGTCGCTCGTCCTGCTCACCCCGCCGGGGGAGTGGGGGGCCGACATGGCGGTGGGGACCACGCAGCGCTTCGGCGTGCCGCTGGGGATGGGCGGGCCGCACGCGGCGTACTTCGCCTGCCGCGACGAGTACAAGCGCCAGATCCCCGGCCGCATCATCGGCGTGTCCACCGACGCGGACGGCAACCCGGCGCTGCGCATGGCGCTGCAGACGCGTGAGCAGCACATCCGCCGCGAAAAGGCCACGAGCAACATCTGCACGGCGCAGGTGCTGCTGGCGGTGATGGCTGGGATGTACGCCGTCTACCACGGCCCCCAGGGGCTGCGCGACATCGCCGAGCGCACGCACACCCTGGCCGAGCTGCTGGCGGCGGGTGCCGAGCGGCTGAACTACCGCATCGTCCACGACGTGTTCTTCGACACCGTGCGCATCGACGTGGGCACGCGGGTGGGCGGCATCCTGGCCGCCGCGCGCGACCGGGGCATCAACCTGCGCGGCTACGACGAGTCGTCCATCTGCGTGGCGGTGGACGAGACGACGGGCGTGGAAGACGTGGAAGAGGTGCTGATCGCGCTGAACCGCGGCTCGGCCCTGCCGTTCTCGGTGGACGAGCTGCTGGGCGGCCTGTCGTCGGGGATCGCGGACGGGTTCCTCCGGTCCAGCGCCATCCTCGGCCACCCGGTGTTCAACCGCTACCACTCCGAAACGGAGATGCTGCGGTACATCCGCTCGCTGGAAAGCCGCGACCTGTCGCTGACGCACAGCATGATCCCGCTGGGCTCGTGCACCATGAAGCTGAACGCCACCGTGGAGATGATGCCCGTCTCCTGGGCGGAGGTGGGGCGCATTCATCCGTTCGCCCCGCGCGAGCAGATCGAGGGCTACCTGGAGATGTTCCGCCAGCTGGAAAGCGATCTGGCCGAGATCACCGGCTTCCACTCCGTCTCGCTGCAGCCCAACGCCGGCTCGCAGGGCGAGTTCGCGGGGCTGCTGGTGATCCGCGAGTACCTGGAAGCCAAGGGGCAGGGCAAGCGCAACATCTGCCTGATCCCGCAGTCGGCGCACGGCACCAACCCCGCCTCGGCGGTGATGGCGGGGATGAAGGTGGTCGTCGTCGGCACCGACGCCAACGGCAACGTCGACGTGGCGGACCTGCGCAAGAAGGCCGACGAGCACGCCGACGACCTGGCCGCGCTGATGATCACCTATCCGTCCACGCACGGCGTGTTCGAAGAGGCCATCCGCGAAATCTGCGACATCGTGCACGGGCACGGCGGGCAGGTGTACATGGACGGCGCCAACATGAACGCGCAGGTGGGCCTCTGCCGCCCGGGCGACTTCGGCGCCGACGTGTGCCACCTGAACCTGCACAAGACGTTCTGCATCCCCCACGGGGGCGGCGGCCCGGGGATGGGGCCCATCTGCGTGGCGGAGCACCTGGCGCCCTTCCTTCCCGGCCACCCGGTGATCCCGGTGGGGCAGGGCGAGACGCGCACGATCTCGGCGGCGCCGTGGGGCAGCCCCAGCATCCTGCCCATCTCGTACATCTACATCAAGCTGATGGGCGCCGAGGGGCTGACGCACGCCACCAGGGTGGCCATCCTGAACGCCAACTACGTCGCCCGGCGGCTGCGAGAGCACTACCCGGTGCTGTACCAGGGCGCCAACGGCACGGTGGCGCACGAGTGCATCATCGACCTGCGCCAGCTGAAGGGGCCGTCGGGGGTGGAGGTGGAAGACGTGGCCAAGCGGCTGATGGACTACGGCTTCCACGCGCCCACCGTCTCGTTCCCCGTGGCGGGGACCATGATGATCGAGCCCACGGAGAGCGAGTCGCTGGCCGAGATCGACCGGTTCTGCGAGGCCATGATCAACATTCGCGAGGAGATCCGCGAGATCGAGCTGGGCATCCTGGACCGCCGCGACAACCCGCTGAAGCACGCGCCGCATACCGCGGCCGCCGTCGCGGGCGACGAGTGGGCGCACGGCTACGGCCGGCAGCGCGCGGCGTTCCCGCTGGCCTGGGTGCGCGACCGCAAGTTCTGGCCGGCCGTGGCGCGCGTGAACAACGCCGCCGGCGACCGCAACCTGGTGTGCAGCTGCCCCCCGGTAGACATGTACGCCCAGGTCTGACGAGACCCTCGTTTCTGGCCTGACGAAGAACCGCCGCCCCGGGCATCCCGGGGCGGCGGTTCTTGCATCCCGGGTGTCCCACGCGGTTTCCTGTGATTTCACCCGTCTACCGCGTCCGCCAGAGGCCGGCACGGGCGCTTCCCACGCGCCGTGCCGTCGGATGCCCGGATCGCGCGTTCACGGTGTTTCGCAGATTCGCGGCTCGGCGGAGCATGGTTTCCCGCCATCCCGCGCACGCGCTGGTTGACAAACGGCCGCCGAAGTGTGTACGTGATCCTTTTCTTTTCGGTGCGCCCCCCGCGCGCCGCGCGCCCACCCGCACCCCCACGGCACCCTGTGAACCGACTTCCCAACCACTGGCGGATGCTTTCCGCCGCGGCGCTCACCCTCGTGCTGGGTGCCTGCGCCGATCGCGACCCGACGGGCCCCTCGGCAGACGCCGGCGCGCCCTCGTTCAACGAGGTTTCGGCGCAGGCCTTCAACGGCAACATCCGCATCGGCGTGGTGCCCACCGCCACCACGGTGACGCTGGGCAGCGCGGCCGGGTGGACGATTACCGACAAGGGCAACGGCGCCACGCTCCTGTCGGGGGTGGGCGGGGTGCAGGCGACGGTCACGCTGCAGGCGGGAAGCGTAAGCGTCACGCGGTACCGCCTGCAGGTGATGTGCGGCACCGCCGCCGCGGTGAACGCGAAGAAGGCGCAGGCAGAGGCGCTGGGGCACGCCACGATGACGGAGGTGATCCCGGCCTGCACGCGCCTGTACCTGGGCGACTTCGCCTCGAACGCGGCCTTCGGCGTCCGGAACACCTACCGCAACCAGGTGATCGCGCAGGGGCTGGCCGCCAGCGACGCGTTCTGGAAGCTGGTGACCACCACCACGGGCATCACCCAGTACAAGGTGACCGCGGGCTCGCAGACGGCGCTGAGCAACGGGGCGGTGGGCTTCACCTCGTCCGACGGGCTGGTCACCATCGGCACGGCGCGCTACCGCGGCGTGGCCGAGGTGCGCCGCAACAGCGCGGGAACGCTGGCCGGCATCAACGAGGTGCACATCGAGGACTACCTGTACGGCGTGGTGCCGCGCGAGCTGCCGCCCACGGTATGGCCGGAGCTCGAGGCGCTCAAGGCGCAGGCCGTGGCGGCCCGCACCTACGCGCTCAGCGGCCTGGGCAAGCGCGCCGCCGACGGCTACGACCTGCTGCCCACCACCAGCGACCAGGTGTACGGCGGCTACAATGCCGAGCACCCGCTGAGCACGCAGGCGGTGGACGAGACGCGCGCCGTGGTCGCCACGCACGAAGGCAAGCTGATCGCGGCCCTGTTCAGCTCCACCAGCGGCGGCGTAACGGCCAACAACGAGGACGTGTACAACTCCGCGCCCATCGCGTACCTGCGCGGCGTGCGCGACCGCCAGCACGGCAATTCCGAGCACGTGCTAGACGAGATCCGCCGCAGCCCCAACGCCAACTCGCTGCGCGGCAAGAAGAACGGCGACTTCGAGTCCGACTGGTCGCGCTACCACCGCTGGAGCTTCGAGTGGACGGCGGAGGAGATTTCGCAGGTGGTCTCGCTGTACGCCGGGCAGGACGTGGGCAGGGTGACGGCGATCAACGTGCTGGAGCGCTCCAACAGCGGCCGCGTGAAGACCATCGAGTACGTGACCGAGGCGGGAACGTTCTACGACACCAAGGACCACATCCGCACCTCGCTCAAGTACATCAACGCCAGCGGCACGCCCACCAGCCTGCTGAGCACGCTCTTCATCATCGAGCCCGTGATCGACCGCAAGACGGGCGAGGTCGCCGGCTTCGAGGCGTTCGGCGGCGGCTGGGGCCACGGCGTGGGCCTGTGCCAGACGGGCGCCGTGGGGATGGCGGAAAAGGGCGCCACGTACGACGAGATCCTCAAGCACTACTACCAGGGCATCGACCTGGCCACCTGGTACTGAACCAGGGCAGCGACGGACGAACACCGTAAGGGCGCGGGGGATCTCCCCGCGCCCTTTGCGCATCATGCCGAGGACTGGGTCGCCGGGCCCGCGATGGGCGCCTAGATTCTGCTCCAGGCACACACCTGGGCCGTTGGACACGAGGAGACGGCGAATTGGCGGAAGCTGCGATCCATGAGGAGGCTGCGGGGATCACCCGCATCGACCACGGCTGGGGCGGGCCGGGGTTCATCGCGTCGTACCTGGTGGCGGACGGAGGCGACCTGGCGCTGGTGGAGGCCGGGCCGGCGTCCACGCTGGAAGCGCTGCTCGCGGGCGTCCGCGCCGCGGGTCACGATCCGGCGCGCCTCACGCACCTGCTCCTGACCCACGTGCACCTGGACCACGCCGCGGCCGCGGGCCAGCTCGCGCGGATCGCGCCCCAGGCGCGGATCTACGTCCACGGCCTGGGCGCGCCGCACCTGGAAGACCCGTCGCGCCTGCTGGCCAGCGCCGCCCGGCTGTACGGCGACCGCATGGACGAGATGTGGGGCACCATGCTCCCGCTGCCCCGCGGACGCATTCACGTTCCCGCGGACGGCGAGGCCATTCGCGTGGGCGGGCGCTCGCTGGTGGCGCTGCACACCCCGGGGCACGCCAGCCACCACCTGGCGTTCCACGACCCCGATGCGCGTCTGGTCTTTACGGGCGACGTGGCCGGCATCCGGCTGGACGGGGCGCCGCACGTGCGCCCGCCCACGCCCCCGCCGGACCTGGACACGCCCCGGTGGCTGGAGAGCATCGGCCGGCTGCGGGCGCTGCGCCCGGAGATGCTGCTGCTCACCCACTTCGGCGCCGTCGCGGATCCCGAGTGGCACCTGGACGACCTCGCCACGCGGCTTTCCGAGTGGACCCGCCGGGCCGGGGACACCACCGACCGCTCCGTGCTCGCCGCCGCACTCCACGCCGACGGTGACGCCCAGCTCCTCGCGGCGACCGGCGACGCGGCCCTCGTGCGCCGCTACGCAGAGTCGATCCCGTACGAGATGATGGCCGCCGGCCTGCTTCGGCAGGCGCATCCGCGGCGCTCCTCATCACGTCGGGACTGAATACTCGCCCACTGATACTCGCGATTTGAAAGTCTGGAAAAGAGAGCGCCTGCGGCAGGCTGCGTGAGGCGACGGCTCGGGAGATGAGCGACGCTCAGAAAGCGCGGGCGGGTTCGGGCAGGCCGGCACCATGCACAAGGCACCATCCGCCAGCAGCATTGCGTCAGAGGATCTTACGGCACGGCGCAACAGGCGCGTTGCGAAGCGACCAGCATGCCGCCGCGCGCGGGCCGGCGGCACAGGCGTACGAATCCTGCATCGGCATGCGTGGGGCGACGTTCGGCGGCAGCGGCTAAGTCGTGGGGGCGGCGGGACTTCGGCGCGGAACCGGTGCTGGCGGGGGGGTGTACCGGTTGCCCTGGCGCCCCGGGGAGGGTTCCCGCGGCGGACCGGGAGAAACAATGGGGCGGTGCCGGTGCTTGACAGGCGAAACGGTACTCTGCACCTTGTTCGGCGTACCCTGCCAGAAAGGGCTCGCGCGGCTGGTCTCCCGCAGGCGCGAGCGTTTGGTGCCGGCACCCGCGTCCGGGCCCGGGACGTGCGGTTTCGATCAGACGTTCGCTGTGTGGCGAGGCCGGGTGCGCGAGGTGCGCGAGCCGGCGGTCAGAAACAGGAGTGATCGTTCGTTCGAATCATCGGACGGAAGGAAATGCCGCCGGCGCGGCGCACTCAAGGATCCACGGGGAGGAGGGCAATGTTCAACAAGCTGGTGGCATCGGAAGGCCGCAAGAAGTCCGGCTTCTGGTCGCCCGCGAACCTGGCGATCTCGGCGATTCTGCACGTCGTGATCGTAGGCGGCCTGCTGGCTGCCGGCGTGGGAGCGGCAACCCACGAAAAGGAAAGCGAGGAGATCGTCGACCTCATGGACCTGGCCGAGGAAGAAAAGAAGGAGCCCGAACCCGAGAAGCCCAAGGAGCCGGAGCCGCCGCCACCCGAGCCGGAGCCCGAGGCTCCGCCCCCGGTGGTGAAGGGCTTCCAGACCCTGACGCCCCCGGAAGAGCCGCCCGCGACCATCGCGCCGCCGCCGCCGAACCAGACGGCGCTGAGCGAGGCAGACGTTTCCGGGATCGGGCAGGAAGGCGGCGTGGCAAAGGGCGTCGAGGGCGGCGTGCAGCAGAGCACGGTAGAGCGCCAGGCCCCGCCCGACGTGGGCACGTACGAGCTGTCGGCGGTAGAGGAGCAGCCCAGCATCAGCAACCGCCAGGAGCTGGTCCGGCAGCTGGAGCGCAACTACCCGCCGCTGCTGCGCGACGCAGGCGTGGTGGGCACGGTGCAGGTACGCTTCCGCGTCCTGGAGAACGGCACGGTCGACGTGCCCAGCATCCAGGTGACGAGCTCCACGCACGAGGGGTTCAACGACGCGAGCATCCGGTCGGTACAGCGGCTGCGCTTCCGCCCGGCCAAGGTGAACAACCGGCCGGTGAAGGTGTGGGTGGAGCTGCCCATCCAGTGGCAGACCTCGCGCTGAGCGCGCGACAACGCAGGGCGACGACGAGCGAATGGTGCGGCGCGGCCCACGGGGGCCGCGCCGGGAGAACGGAAGGATCACCCAACCTGGAAGGCGCAGGCGCGCTGAGGAGAACGTAGAACAATGGATATTGCGAAGATTTGGGCCGACACGGGCATGGTCAACCGTGGCATCGTGATCTTCCTCATCCTGATGAGCATCGCGTCGCTGACGGTGGCCATCTGGAAGTGGCTGCAGTTCCGCAAGATGGCGGTCGCCACCAAGCAGTTCGCCCCGGCCTTCTCGGCGGCGCTGGAGAGCGAGAACATCCCGGAGGCGCTGGCCCTGGCCGACCAGTACCCCAAGAGCCACGTGGCCCGCGTGCTGGGCGAGTCGCTTCGCGAGGTGGCCCCGCTGCTGGGCGACCCCCGCGCCGCCGGCGCCGCCATCGTGTCGTGCGAACGCTCCGTGGAGCGTGAGCAGATCCTGCTGGCCAACGAGCTGAAGAGCGGCCTGGGCGTGCTGGCCACCATCGGCTCCACCGCCCCGTTCGTGGGCCTTCTGGGCACCACGCTGGGCATCGTGAACTCGTTCATGGGCATGGCCGAAAAGGGCGGCGGCCTCGAGGCCGTGTCGGGCGGTATCGCCGAGGCGCTGATCGCCACGGCCATCGGCCTGGTGGCGGCCATCCCCGCGGTGTGGCTGTACAACTACTTCACGGCCAAGCTCGACACGCTGTTCTCGGAGCTGGCCTACGCCGGCCGCGAAATGATCGACTGGATGATGACGCGCCAGGCACGCCGTGAGCTCACGGGCGGCGCCTCCTCCTACGGAGACTAAACACCATGGCGGGTGGATCTTTCGGCGGCTCGCCGCTGCCACGGGTGGCGGGGATCACCTCTGAGGTGACCTCGGACATCAACGTGACGCCGATGATCGACGTGATGCTGGTGCTGCTGATCATCTTCATGGTGGTCACCCCGGCCCTGGGCTACGAGGCGAAGCTGCCCAAGGCCAAGACGGCGGCGCCCGAAAAGGAAGAGCGCATCACGCTGGGCATCGACAACAAGGGCAAGTACTACATCGAGGACGTCCCCAACCCGGGGCCGATCCCGCTGGCCGAGCTGGAGGGGCGCCTTCGCACGGAGTACCAGAAGCGCCCGGAGGACCACATCCTGTACCTGAAGGCCGACAACGGCGTGCAGTACGGGGTGGTCCTGAGCGCCATCGACGCGGCCCGCAACGCCGGGGTGCGCCGCATCGGCACCATCACCGAACTGCCCGAGGGCGCCAAGGTTACGCGCAAGTAGCCTTGCAGCGCCAAATCGTTCCCATCGGGCGGCCCCGCGAGGCCGCCCGATGGGGCGCCGACAACTGAGACGGAGGGGTTTGTCCCATGGCAATGGGAGTTGGCGGAAGCAAGGGCGGCTCGATGAGCGAGATCAACATGACGCCCATGATCGACGTGCTGCTGGTGCTGCTGATCATCTTCATGGTGGTGCAGCAGGGCCTTCAGCGCGGCCTGAGCGTTCAGGTGCCGCCGCCGAAGGAAAAGGAAGAGATTTCGCAGAAGCCGCCCGACGACGAGCAGATCGTGCTCGAAGTTCTGCCGGGTCCGGCGTACCAGGTCAACCGGCAGCCGGTGGAGGCCGCGAACCTGGAGTCGTTCCTGCGCGACGTGTTTGCGCAGCGTGCCCGCAAGGTGATCTTCGTCAAGGGCGCGGATGAGCTTTCGTACGGCGACGTGATCCGGGCCGTAGACGCCAGCCGCGCGGCCGACATCGCCATCGTGGGCCTGGTGCCGCGCGCGACGACCGGCCCGGCCACGGTAACGCCGGCGCAGTAATCCAGCGCGCTTCTTCCGCAAAACAGGACCGGCGGCCCGTCACTCTAGGGCCGCCGGTCCTGTTACTATCCCATATCTCTACTGCAGTTTCACGCAGAGGACGCAGAGGGAAAAGAGAGGACGCAGAGGGCTGCTACGGCCCCTCTGCGTCCTCTCCCTTTTCTCTGCGACCTCTGCGTGAAACGTTGTTGTCACTTCGCCACGGCGGCGGTGAAGTCGGGCTCGGGGGTGAAGTCTTCGCCTGGGTTGATGAAGCGGTCGTGCTCGAACGCGTACTGCCGGTCGTGCAGCTCGCGGTAGCGGCCGCCCAGCGCCATCAGCTGCGCGTGGCTGCCGCGCTCCACCACGGCGCCGTGTTCCAGCACCAGGATCTGGTCGGCACTGCGGATGGTGGACAGGCGGTGCGCGATTACGAAGCTGGTGCGGCCCTCGCGAAGCCGCCGCAGCCCTTCCTGGATCTTGTACTCGCTCTCGCTGTCGAGCGACGAGGTGGCTTCGTCCAGGATCAGGATCCGCGGGTCGGCCAGCAGCGCCCGCGCGATGGCGATGCGCTGGCGCTGGCCGCCGCTGAGCTTGATCCCCCGCTCGCCCACGATGGTTTCGTAGCCGTCGGGAAACGCCCGGATGAAGTCGTCGGCGTTGGCGATGCGGGCCACCTCCTCGACGTCGGCGCGGGTGGCGTCGGGACGGGCGAAGCGGATGTTGTCGGCCACGGTGCCGTCGAAGAGAAAGTTCTCCTGCAGCACCACGCCCAGCTGCGCGCGGTACTCCGCCAGCCGCAGCTGCGCCAGGTTCCGCCCGTCCACCAGCACGCGCCCCTGCGTGGGCCGGTTGAAGGCCATCACCAGGCTCACTAGCGTGCTCTTGCCCGAGCCGCTGCTCCCCACCAGCGCCGTGGTGGTTCCCGGGGGCGCGTCCAGGTCGATGCCCTTGAGCACCGGCTCGCCCGGGTTGTACTCGTACCACACGTCTTCCAGCCGCACGTGGCCCTGCAGGTGGCCCACCACGCCGCGGTCGTCGTCTTCCTGGTCTTCGGTCTTCATCTCCATCACCTCGCGGATGCGGTCCAGCCCCGCGAAGGCCTCGCTGACCTGCGTGCTGATGGAGGCGATCTGCACCACCGGCGCCGCCAGCAGCCCGGTGAAGAAGACGTACGCGAACAGGTCGCCCAGCGTCATCTGCCCGTCCAGGAGCGCCCGTCCCCCCAACAGGATCAGAGCCACGCTCACCAGCCCGATGACGATGATGGCGAACGAGCCCACCGCCGACACACCCGTGATGGACCGCGCGATGTTGCGGAACAGCCGGTGCGCGCCCCGGGTGAAGACGCGGTCCTCGCGCCGCTCGGTGCCGTACGCCTTGACCACGCGGATTCCGCCCAGCGTTTCCGTGAGCCGGCCGGTGACCTGGGCGTTGATCTCGCCGCGCTCCCGGAAGATGGGGCGGAGGCGCTTGAAGGTGGTGGTCATGGCGGCCGAGAACGCCGCCAGCACCACCATGATGGCCACGGTCAGCTGCCAGTTCAGGTAGAGCAGCGCGGCCAGCGCCAGCACCGCCGTGAACACCCCGCCCACCAGCTGCACGATGCCCGTGCCTACCAGGTTGCGGATGCCCTCGGCGTCGGTCATCACCCGCGACACCAGGACGCCCACCTGGGTGTTGTCGAAGTAGCGGATGGGCAGGCGCGTGATGTGGCGCTGCACGCGGCGCCGCATGCCGGTGATGGCGTGCTGGGCGGTGACGCTGATCACCTGCGACAGGGCGAACGAGGTGACGCCCTGCACCAGCGTGGCCGCCAGCACCGCGCCGGCCAGCGGCACCAGCAGGCTGCCGCGGCCCTTGCCCACCACCTCGTCGATCAGGTACTTGGAGCTGGCGGCCGGCACGAGCCCCGCCAGGCGGCTGACGACCATCAGCGCCAGCCCGATTCCCAGGTACCGGCGGTGCTGCCACATCAGGGCGCGCGCCTCGCGCCAGGCCGCGGCCGAGCGCAGGGCGTTCTGTTTCTTGGTCTTGGTATCGGTCACGTTCGGATTCCCGGAGTCGTTCGGTCGCCCGCGGCCACGGGGCCGCGGGGTGCCTCGAGGGGCGCGGCGACGGCCGGCGCGCCGGTCTGGTCCAGCTGCGCCACGGCGCGCTCCACCTGCGCCGGCCGCAGCCGCCGCACGAGCACGACGGTGGTGAGGGTGGCCGCGATGGCCAAGGCGCCCACGGCCGGGTAGCCCCTGATGGGCGCGTTGCTGCCGCCGCCGCCGGTGATCATCAGCCCGCCCACGGAGGCCGCCAGCCCGGCGGCACCCTGCTGCACCGACGAGTTGAGGCTCATGAAGCTTCCCCGCCGCGCGGGGTGCACCACCCCCGTCACCAGCGCGGTGGCGCTGATCATTCGCCCCGACGCCATGATCATCATCAGCGTGGTGACGGTGAGGATCACCCACAGCGGCGAAACGGGAAGATTGGTGACCACCGCGATGGGCACGATGCTTCCCACGGCCACCCAGGCGAAGACGCGCGCGTGGCCGTAGCGGTCGGCCAGCGGGCCGAACACCGCCGGGCCGGTGACCAGCGTGGCCAGGCCGCCGGCGAAGTAGATCAGGTCCAGCTTGTTCTCGGGCATTCCCACGTTGCCCACCAGGTAGGGGCTGAGGAACGGCACCACCGTAAAGGCCGAGAACATGATGGCCGTCGTCAGCGTGAACGCCTTGACGTGCTCGGGGTCGCGGGCCACCTGCACCAGGTCGCGGAACACGTTCCCTTCGCGGCGGTGCGCCAGGTGGGCGTTCATGGGCGGCAGCAGCCAGGTGCCCAGCACCAGGATCACCCCCGTCACCCCGGACAGCACCAG
>NZ_DATBNB010000794.1 GCF_036554565.1 Longimicrobium sp.
ATCTACTTCTACCGGCGTCTTCTGGGTAGACTGAACGAGAGAACCTGGAAGATCTCCGGCTGACGCCGGACTCCCAAGGGATATGACAAAGTGTCAACAATCCTGTCGGTCTAAACTGTCAACGATCCTCCCGGTTGCTCAGAGGCATGCGCCGCCCTTTTCCAATCGCCCCGGCCCCGCGGCCTCTGCACTGATGCCCGCACGGTGCGCCTGCGGGAGATCTTGATGCCGGGCTCAGCCTCCCGACGAGATCGTCAGCCGCGCAGACGTGGTGGGGACGGCTTCCCGCGTCGGCGCGAACCGCACGACCACCGATACGCTGTCGCGCACCGCGGGTTCGCCGCGCCGGGCCGTTATCACGAACGACATCGTGTCGGGGCTGGACGGCGCCGGCCCGCCCAGGCGCCAGATGGTCACTGAGGCCCTGCCCTGGGCATCGGTGAGGTCGGAGGTGAACTGGTACGGCAGCGCGGGCCGGGCCTCGCGTACTGTCACCTCCACCCCGGCGGCCGGCTGGCCCGTCGGGGCGAGTACGGTGGCATCGACGCGGGCGTGTGCCGATGCGCCGGGCGCCCCCACGGGCAAATCGCACCCCGCGAGGGCGGCGGCAAGCGCCGCCAGCGAGGCCGCGCGCGGATGTTTGATCATCATCGCAATTCGTTGTCTCGAAATCAGTTAAGCGTACGCCGACGCGGGGCGAGGATACCCGGTACGGTGGCCGGCGTTCCTCGATCGACGCGCCATCAACGTGAAGCCCGGAGGCGCTGACGCGGCTGCGGACGGAGATCGAGAGGAAGTGAGTGCGGGACTGCGTGACCGGCCTGAATCAACTCACCGGGCGCGGTAGCGGTCACCACGACCGAGCCTCGTCACCACAGACCTACGGGGGCACGCGATACTTAAGCGAGAGATACTATCGTCGACCTGAGTATCGTCAGGGATAGTATCGTCGGACATACTATTGTCAGAGATAGTATCGTGAGAGATAGTATCGTCAGCTTGAGTATCGGCCGGATCGCAAAAGACCGTGACTACATCAGGAATTTCCCTCGCGCCCGCGGCCATTCTGTTCGACCTGGATGGCACACTCATCGACACGTATCACCTGTACCTGGAGTGCTACCGGCGCGCGCTGGAGCCGCACCTGGGCTACGCGCCCACCGACGAGGAGATCATCGCGCGCAATCCCGTTTCAGAGCGGCGGTTCCTGGTGGACTGGATCGGCGAGAAGCGCGGGGCGGCGTGCCACGCCGAGATGCGGGAGCTGTACGGCGAGCTGTACTCCCTGAAGGGCGAGGGCACCTACGGGGGCGTCGTGGAGATGCTGTCTGCTCTGAAGTCCGCAGGGTACCCGATGGGGATCGTCACGGGGAAGAGCCGCGAGGCGTGGCACGTCACGCAGATCTACTCGGACCTGGGCTACTTCGACGTGGTGATCACCGACGATGACGTGCACGCGCCCAAGCCCGACCCCTCCGGCCTGCTCGCCGCCGCCGCGGCGCTGGGTGTAGAGCCCGCGGCTGCCATCTACATCGGCGATTCCACGAGCGACCTGAAGGCGGGGCGCAACGCGGGGATGAGGATCGGCGCGGCGCTGTGGCCCAAGACGGCGCCGGGGGAGAAGGACGCCTTTCTGCACGCCATCGAGGGGATGATGCCCGAATGGATCTTCGAGCATCCGTCCGACATCACCCGCGCGTTCGCCCTCTGGTGCTGAAGCCGAGCGCGGCGGGTGCCAGGTGACGTGTGCGGGAGGTGCCGCGACGGCTGGTGGAGCGCGTGGGAAAAATCAGCATCCGGGGCATGCGCTCCGGCGCCTCGGCCGCCGGGCAGGCACCACCCGCGCAAACCACGCGCTCAGAGCGGGCCCGGAGCCCTGGCTCAGCCCGGGAGGTCTGCCCTCGTCGGGCCGTCGCGCAGAGTGCCGGTGATCTCGATCGAGTGCCCCCAGAACAGGTCGCCGCCGTCGTACCAGAACGTGAAGCCACCCTCGGCGTCGACCGTGACCGACTCCAGCCGCAATCCGGCGCGGAACCCGGCAGGTGTCATTTTCGCCTCACCTTCATCCAGCCAGCTCTCGTTCTTCCGAGGCAGGAGCGACTGTACCGCGAACGCCCGGATCCTCTCCGCCCACGCCGCCTGGTCGTCCCACAGCGCCCGAGCCGTTCGCAGCGAGGCCGCCAGCTCCACTTCGTTCTCCGCCTCCATCTGGACGACGATGGTGTCGGCGCCCCACGCGGCTGTCCCTTCCCACCACCCGGCGGAGCGGTCCAGGACCAACGTTCCGAAGCGCTCATCTTCGTGCGTGACCGGCGTCGACAGGAGTTCCGCGCGAAGCAGCAGCGGGTCATCGGCGGCCAGGCGGGTGTCCACTACATCGAGGAGCTCCGCGGTGTTCTCGCCCGTGAAGCGGACTCGCACAGAGACCACGCGCCGCGAATTGAGCCGGTCCATCAGTGCCTGCGTCTCGTTGTGCGTGGTCGTTCGGGTGACGGACAGGGGAGTGGTGTGAATGGTCCCGTCCGCGCGGCGCCACTCCTCCAGTGTGAATCGCAGCGTCCAGTCCGCTCCCGGCGGGGTCTGCGATCCTGCTGCGCCCGCCGGGTGCATGATGCCGGTAATCAGCTCGCCGCCGGGCGGTTCGGCGGCGGGTACGCCGGCCGGCGCCCCGGAAAAGAGAAGGACGAGCAATCGGCGCAAGCTTATCATCGGCATGTTCGAAAGCGAGTGGGATGAGGATGTACAGCGAGACACCTGGGAAGGAGGGGCCCGGGCCTGCTCCAGGTGATGCTTCTCAGGCGATGCTTTCCCGGAAGTTGCCGGGCCTGGGCCGGCCAGCACAAGGGCTGCGTCGACGTGTATGCGCCCAGGCCCGCCCTCCGGCAAGGGCGCCTTTCTGCACGCCATCGAGGCGATGACGCCCGAGTGGATCTTCGAGCACCCCTCAGACATCACCCGCGCATTCGACCTGTGGTGCTGAAGCCGAGCCTCCACGGATGCTGAACGCACGCTGGCGCGAAAACAGTTGACGATCCGCGCAACTTCTGCTTGCTTCCAATCGCGTCCCGTCGCCGACGCTCACCTTCGCGCGAGGTCCGTTACGTGAGAATCAGCATCGCCGCAGCCGCGGTGGCCATCGCGTTCGCGCACCCGGCTCGCGCGCAGCAGCCGACGCCGGCGCCGACCGCGACCGCCGCCGACTCGCAGGGGGTCCGGAACCCGCGCCCCGCGGGAACCCTTGGCCTGGCACTTCGCATCTTTCCCAACGCGCGGCCGTTCGTCGCGGTCGTGTCGCCGGAGTCGCCGGCGGCCGCGGCGGGGTTCATGGTGGACGACGTGGTGCTCTCCATCGACGGGCGTGACAGCCTGGAGCGTCCCCTGTTTCCTGGGCTGGCGCCGGGGCGCGCCTACACCGTCCGCGTGAAGCGCGGGGACGAGGAGCGCGAGCTGCGGATCGTGGCCGCGGCGCCTGCCGCCGCGCCGTAAGCGTCACTCGGCGCAGGACGTTTACCGGGAACGTTCCTTGCGCCACCTCCGTGCACCGGCGCAAGTTGCCGGAAATGATGCACCCCGCCTGGCCGTTCTTACCCGCGCCGGGCACCTACGATAACGGCAAACCCGTCGAAAGGCGGGGACGCAAAGCCACGAGGCTACAGCCGCGCTCCCCTGCGGCCATGCCGGTCGGGTTACCGAACAGGTGCTGCCATGCGCACTCCTCCGTCCGTATCCGATGCCGCCTCCGGGGCTGGCGCCGAGACCCTGCGCGGCCTGGCCGCGAACGCCGTCGCCCGGCTGAACCTGGGTGCCGCCGCCGTGCTGCTGGAGGGCGCCGGCCATCCCCCCGTGCACACCGCCGGCGCGCCGGAGCACCAGCAGGCGCTGCTGGCCGCCATCCTTCACCTGGGCCCGCCGCTGCGCGACGCACGGAACGCGGGCGAAACCCGCACCTTCCGCGCGCTCTCCGCCGGCGATCCGTCCCTCGTCTTCGGCCCCTCGCTCGCCCTCGTGCCGCTTGCCACTCCGGGCGAGGCGCCCGCCGGCTCGCTGGTGGCCCTCAACGTCCGGCCCTGGTCCGCCGGCGAGGTCGCCGCGCTGGAGTGCATGGCCGCGGGGGCGATGGCCGAGATCCGCGCGGAGGCCGCGGACGAGGCGCTGCGCGCGGCCCAGGCCCGGCTGGAGCTGCTGGAACGGGCGCTCGCGGCGGTGGATCGCGGGCTGACCATCACCGACGAGACGGGGGCCATCGTCTACACCAATCCCGCCGAGGCCCAGATGCACGGCTACCGGCTGGACGAGATGTACGGCCTTCCCGCCCGCGCGCTGGCGCCGCCCGAGCTGTGGAGCGCGCAGGGCGGCGTGCCTGCGCGCCCCGTGCGCCGCTGGGTGCGCGAGCGGATCAACGTGCGCCGCGACGGCACCCGCTTTCCCGTGCGCCTGTGGTCCGACATCGTAGCGGCGGACGACGAGCGGCCGATGGGGCTGGTGACGTGGTGCGAGGACCTGAGCGGGCGCGAGGAGCCCGCTGCCCCTTCGAGCGACGTGGACCTCGACGCGCTGACGCGCCTGCCCGACCGCGCCGCCTTTCTGCGCGCGCTGCAGCAGGCGTGCGAGGCCCGCGGCCAGCGTGGGGCCGAGTTCGCGGTGCTGTTCGTGGACCTGGACCGCTTCAAGACGGTGAACGACCGCCTGGGCCACGCCGCGGGCGACGCGCTGCTGGCCGTGGTGGGCGAGCGCCTGGCCGCCTCCATCCGCCCCAGCGACATGGTGGCGCGCATCGGCGGCGACGAGTTCGCCGCGCTGCTGCACGGGGTGGAGCGCGAGCAGGACGCGCTCGCCGTCGTTCAGCGCATCCAGCGGCTGCTCGCGGCGCCGGTGACCATCGAGGACGTGGAGATGCGCTGCTCGGCCAGCATCGGCGTGGCGCTGGGGGCGTGCGCGGAGACGCCGGAGGGGGTGCTGGCGATGGCGGACCGCGCCATGTACCGCGCCAAGACGCTGGGCGCCGGGCACCACGGCTTTTCCGAGCCGGGGGTGATGGCGCACGAAGAGGCCCTGCTGGAGGTGGAGAAGGATCTTCTGCGCGCCATCGACCGCGACGAGCTGACGCTTCACTTTCAGCCCATCGTGTGCCTGGCAGACGGGCGGGTGGAGGGGCTGGAGGCGCTGGTGCGGTGGAACCACCCGCAGCGCGGGCTGCTGGGGCCGCAGGCGTTCCTTCCCGTGGCGGAAGAAACGGGGAAGATCGTAGACCTGGACCGCTGGGTGCTGGCCGCGGCGGCGCGGCAGCTGAAGACGTGGACGGACCACCCGCTGCTGGGCGCCCTGCCCGTGAGCGTGAACTTCTCCGGCCGCCACGTGGTGCATCCGCGAGCCGTGCAGGACGTGGAAGACGTGCTGGCCCGCTTCGGGGTAGATACGCGCCGGCTGATGATCGAGGTGACCGAGACTTCGTTCATGGAAGACTTTCAGACCGCCGCCTCCGTGCTGGCCACGCTGCGCGAGCTGGGGGTGCGCATCTGCCTGGACGACTTCGGCACCGGCTACTCGTCTCTCGCCTACCTGCGCCAGTTCGGCTTCGACCGCCTGAAGATCGACCGCTCCTTCGTGCAGCGCATCGGCGAGAGCGCGGCGGACCAGGCCATCGTGCGGAGCATCGTGGGATTGGCCGACGCGCTGGAGCTCGCCGTGACGGCGGAGGGGGTGGAAACCGCCGCGCAGCACGATGCCGTGCACCGGCTGGGGTGCCGGCATGCGCAGGGCTTTCTCTTCGCCCGCCCCATGGCCGTCGACGCGCTGGAGGGGTGGCTGGCCGCGCCGCGCTGAGGTGACGGCCCGCATGATGCCTCGTCATCCCCGTGGACGCCGGTCCCCTCTCCGGGCCGCGCCGCGTTCCTCCCCCCAGGAGAGTCACACATGCTGGACTGGATTCGGCAC
>NZ_DATBNB010000795.1 GCF_036554565.1 Longimicrobium sp.
GCGCGCCAGGTCGCGGCTGATGGCCAGCCCCAGCCCGGTGCCCTCGGCGGTGCGCGTAAGGTCTGAGCGCAGCTGCACGAACGGCTCGAAGATGGCCTCGAGCTTGTCCGGCGGAATGCCCATTCCCGTGTCGGCGACCACGAACACGGCGTTCGGGCCCACCGAGTCGCAGCGCAGCGTCACCGTTCCGCCGGCGTCGGTGAACTTTACGGCGTTGGAAAGCAGGTTCGCCAGGATCTGGCGCAGCTTCTCTTCGTCGGCGCAGACGACGAAATCGTCCTCGCACGTTTCCACGTCCAGCACCAGCCCCTTGGCCTGGGCCTGCGGCGCCACCAGCGCCTCGGCCGAGGCCAGGGCCGAGCTCACCGTCACCTCGCCGATCTGGTAGTGGACGGTGCCCGTCTCCAGCTTGGCGTAGTTCAGCACCTCGTTGATCAGCCCCAGCAGGTGCCGCTGGCTGGCCTGGATGCGCGCCAGGTCGTCGCGCTGCTGCTCGGTGACCGGGCCGCGGATGCCCATCTCGATGAGGTCGGCGTACCCGCCGATGGCGTTCAGCGGGGTGCGCAGCTCGTGGCTCATGGTGGCCAGGAACTGGCTCTTGGCGCGATTGGCCTCCTCCGCCGCGCCGGTGCGCTCCTCCAGCTGCTCCGTGGTGGTCTGAAGCTCGCGCGTACGCAGCTCCAGCGCTGCGGACTGCGCCTGCATCTCGGCCGCGCGCTGCTCCAGCCGCTCGGCCAGGGCGCGCGCCTCGTCGGCGCGGCGGCGAAGCTCAAGCGAGAGCGTGCGGGCGCGCAGCAGGATCTCTACCCGCGCCCGCAGCTCGGGGCGCTCGATGGGGGCCACGATCAGCTCGTCGACGCTGCGCCACACGTGCCGGGTGATCATCTTTACCCCCGGCCGCGAGGTCACCAGCAGCGCGGGAAGAAAGGCCGGGTGCTCGGCCATCTTCCGGCGCTGCACCCGCTCCCACAGGCGGTCCAGCGCGCGGCCGTCCAGGACGCACAGGTCGAACTCCCCATCCAGCGCGTCGTCGTCTTCCGCCGGCAGCACCGCGTAATCGCGCGACAGCTCGCCGGCCAGCAGCGAGCGGTTCTCGGGCTGGTCCAGCAGCAGGAGAATGCGGCTGCCGCGCCCCTCGGGCGGGCGCGGTGCCTCGGACGTGGCGCGGACGGCGTCCGCGGCCGGGGCGCCGTTCATCCGCGCGGGGGATCGTCGTGGCGCACTCGCTCCGGCATGCCGGTCAGCACGCCGCGAAGGCCGGCGAGGGGAGCGCCCACCTGCACCCCGTCGCAGGTGACCTCGATTTCTCGCAGTGTCTTGGCGAAATCGCTGAGCCGCTTCTTCAGCACGCCCACCACCTTGCGCAGCTCGCCGCCCATCTCCAGGTAGCGAAGGAAGATGAGGTTGTCGCAGAGGTAGCTGACGCCGATGTCGGTCGCGCGGAAGTCGCCGGTGATGGAATCGGTCTCGTTCACCAGCAGCACGGTGACGCCCATGTTCTTCAGGTAGCGCCCCAGCGAGTGCAGGTGCATCACCAGGTCGTCGCCCGCCAGCGTCAGCCGGTACCCCGAAACGCCGTCGATCATCACGATCTTCACCCCGCGGTCTTCCACCTCGCGCCTCACCATCAGCGCAAACTCGCCGGGCGAAAAGCGCAGCGGCTCGATCTCCACCACGTGGAGCGACCCGTCGGCCATCATGTCGCGCACCGAGATGCCTACGTTGTCGCAGCGGTGAAGCAGCGTCTCCATCCCCTCCTCGAACGCGTACACCACCGAGCGCTCGCCGCGGGTGGCCGCTTCTTTCATGAACTGCATGCCCAGCGTGGTCTTTCCCACGCCGCTGGGGCCGCTGAGGATGGTGATGGTGCCCCGCTCGATGCCTCCACACAGCATTTCGTCCAGCTCGCCGATGCCGGAGGGGATGGGGGCGGGGTCGAAGGGCCGCTCGTGCGCGGCGGGCACCAGGCGCGGGTACACCTCCATGCCGGTGGCGGTCAGGCGCATGGAGTGGCGGCCGCCCTGGAAGTCCGACCCGCGCATCTTGCTGACGCTCAGGTAGCGGCGGAGCACGCCGTGCCGGGCAGAGATCTCCAGGTCGATGATCCCGTCGCTCATGAAGCGCAGGTCGTCGTCGGGCACGCTCTCGGTGGGCTCGGAGCTCAGCAGTACCGTGGCGCCGTGCTCCACCAGGTAGCGGACGAAGGACAGCGCCTGCTTGCGGAACTGGAAGGCGTCGGGCGCCAGGTAGCGGAGCGTGGTGACGGCGTCGACGAACACCCGCTGCGGCTTGAGCCCCTCGATGGTTTCCACGATCTGCCGCGTGGTGGGGTCGCGCTCCACGTCGGCGGGGGAAAAGATGTCGTAGCTCTGGTTCTGCGCGAAGAACTCGCGGGTGGGGCTCAGGTCCAGGAAGGTGATGCCCGACAGGTCCAGCCCCTGCGCCGCCGCGTCGTTGCGAAGCTGCGTTTCCGACGATTCCAGGGTGATCAGCAGGGCGCGCTCGCCCAGCGCCACGCCGGCGGCCAGGAAGTGAAGGCCCAGCGTGGTCTTGCCGGTGCCGGGGCCGCCGCGCACCAGGTAGGCGCGTTCCGGCACCAGGCCTCCATGAAGCACTTCGTCGAGGCCGGGCAGCCCCGTTGGGCGCCGCGGAGTGCCGGTATCCACGTTGAGATTCTCCCTGGATTGAAAAAGCCGCCGGATGCGTTCGCGCGATCCCGAATACACGAACCGCGCCAGCCGATCGCGGACGCACCGAACGCTGTCATCCCTGAGCCGCATGCGCACCGTACCGGCCCGCACGCCATCCCTGGCGTGGCGAAAGAATCCAGCCGCGGATGCGTACTCGATTGGGCGCGGCAGCGGTCACCGTAGCCGAGGCCTCGGCTGCCGTGGGGCCCTCACCCGGCCTCGCGGCCCTCACCCGGCCTCGCCTAGGCTCGTCCACCCTCTCCCCCAAACAGCGTGGGAGAGGGGGTACACTTCGGGTTCCGGGGCGCCAGGGCAGGCCCGGTGCTCGGGCCGCGCCCCCCATCCCCAACCCTTCCCCCGCAAACCGCGCGGGAGAGGGGGGAACTTCGGGTGAGCTTCGACGAGGTGCTGGTGCATGCCTCTGGGAGCCCCCCCCCCCCCGCCCCCCGCCCCCCC
>NZ_DATBNB010000796.1 GCF_036554565.1 Longimicrobium sp.
AACGCCTGGCGAAGCTGACGCCCGCGCAGCGCAAGCTGCTGGACATGCGGCGCGCACAACCCTCCGCGGCCTCCCCGGCCGCGGAGCCCGCCCCCATTCCCGCGCGCGGCGCGGGCCCGGCGCCCCTCTCGTTTTCGCAGCGGCGCCTGTGGTTCCTGGACCGCATGGAGCCGGGAAACGCCTTCTACAACCTTCCCAATGCCGTGCGGCTGCACGGCGCGCTGCACCAGGCGGCGCTGGAGCAGGCGCTGGGAGAGATCGTTCGGCGCCACGAGGCGCTACGCACGGTGTTCGGCGAGGCGGACGGCGAGCCGCTGCAGGTGGTCGCCCCCTTCGGCGGGTTCGCGCTGCCGGTGGAGGACCTGTCGGGGCTGCGCGAGGCGGACCGCGAGGCGGCGGCCAGGCGCCGGGTGGCGGAGGAGGCGGCCCGGCCCTTCGACCTTGCCGCGGGCCCGCTCTTCCGTGCGGGGCTGCTGCGGCTGGGTCCTGAGGAGCACCTGCTGCTGGTTTCCATGCACCACATCGTCAGCGACGGGTGGAGCATGGGGGTGCTGCTGCGCGAGCTGTCGGCGCTGTACGCGGCGTACCGCGAAGGACGTGCGTCGCCGCTGCCGGAGCTGGCGGTGCAGTACGCGGACTACGCGGTGTGGCAGCACGCGCAGCTGGATGGCGGGGTGCTGAACCCGCAGCTGGCGTACTGGAAGGAGCGCCTGGCGGGCGCGCCCGAGCTGCTGGAGCTGCCTACCGACCATCCGCGCCCGGCGGTGCAGACGTACCGGGGCGCCACGGTGCCGGTGGAGCTTTCCGCCGAGCTCACGGAGCGGCTGCAGGCGCTGGGGCGCGGCGAGGGCGCCACGCTGTACATGACGCTGATGGCCGCCTTCCAGGTGCTGCTCTCCCGGTACAGCGGGAGCACGGACGTGGTCGTGGGCAGCTCCATCGCGGGGCGCACGCGAAAGGAGGTCGAGGAGCTGATCGGCTTCTTCGTGAACAGCCTGGTGCTGCGCACCGACCTTTCGGGCGACCCCGGCTTCCGCGAGACCCTGCGGCGGGTGCGCGAGGTGACGCTGGGCGCGTTCGCCAACCAGGAGGTGCCGTTCGAGAAGCTGGTGGCCGAGCTGCAGCCGGAACGCTCGTTGAGCCACTCGCCGCTCTTTCAGGTGAACTTCGAGCTGCAGAAGGCGGGCGGGGGCCAGGGAAGCGCGCTGCAGGGGCTGAGCGTGGGCGCGGTCGAGGCGGAGAACCCGAGCGCCCAGTTCGACCTTTCGCTGGAGCTCGTGGCGACCCCCCAGGGGCTGCGCGGCGGGCTGATCTACAGCACCGACCTGTTCGACCGCGGGACGATCGAGCGGATGATCGGCCACCTGGCGCGGGTGCTGGAGCTGGTGGCCGCCGACCCCGACGTGCGCCTTTCGCGCCTGGCGCTCGCCGGGCCGGAGGAGCGCGCCCGCGTCGTCGTGGAGTGGAACCGCACCGAGGCGGAGTATCCGCGCGACGCGAGCATCCACCAGCTCTTTGAAGCGCAGGCCGAACGCACCCCCGACGCGCTGGCCCTGGCCTGGGGCACGGAGGAGCTGACGTACCGGGAGCTGGACGCCCGCGCCAACCGGCTGGCGCACCACCTGGCCGGGCTGGGCGTGGGGCCGGAAAGCCGCGTGGGCCTGCGCCTGGAGCGCAGCGTGGACAACGTGGTCGCCACCCTGGCCATACTCAAGGCCGGCGGCTGCTGCGTTCCCGTCGACACCAGCTACCCGGCCGAGCGGATGGCGCTCATGCTGGCCGACAGCGGCGTCCGCGTCCTGCTGAGCGACGCGGAGGTCGCCGCCCCGGGCCTCCACGTCATCCGTCTGGACC
>NZ_DATBNB010000797.1 GCF_036554565.1 Longimicrobium sp.
CGGGGTCCTCATCCGGGAGCTGCGCGAAGCGGGTGCGGCAGCGGTCCAGCCAGCGCAGCGTGCGCTCGTAGGCCACGGTGGCGTGCTCGCGGCTGCTCTGCCCCGGCGGGCACTGGTCGAAGGCCATGATGATGTCGGCCCCCAGCGCCCGCTCGATCTCCATCACCCGCTCGGGGGTGAACAGGTGGCGAGAGCCGTCGATGTGGCTCTGGAAGGTGACACCCTCTTCCTCGATCGTGTTGATGTCGGAAAGCGAGAACACCTGGAAGCCGCCCGAGTCCGTGAGGATGGGCCCGTCCCACCCCTGAAAGCGGTGAAGCCCGCCCATCTCGCGCACCAGCTCGTGCCCGGGGCGCAGGTACAGGTGGTAGGTGTTGCCCAGGATGATCTGCGCGCCCAGCCCCGACACCTCGGCGGGCGTCAGCGTCTTGACGGTCGCCTGCGTGCCGACGGGCATGAACACGGGCGTTTGCACCTGCCCGTGGGGCAGCGTGAGCGTGCCCGTGCGCGCGGCACCCTCCGTCGCGTGGATCTGGAACTCGAACAGACTGCGCCTCCCCTGGTCAAACCCGCGCCGTCACCCGCATGCGTCGGCAGGCCGGTAGTTTGGCGGATGCGGGGGGCCAAGGCAAGGCGCGACCTGCATTCCGCCACGTCAGCGCGTCTCGGCGTGCGCCCGCCGGTCCGCCGGCCCGACGCGGCGCTCCGGGTATGCGGCGCACTTCTTTGGCGCGATGTGATCCTCGTACATCACCACCACAAAGCTGACCACGCCGACAACCCCCATCAGCCCGACCACGACCCAGCCAAGAATCAGGACGGTATGGTTGAACGTTTCGATGTTCATGCTCGGCTCCTCATCCACTCGGCCCAGGTACCCACCAATGCCGCGAACGCGGCCACCCAAATGGAAAACGTAAACAGGTTCATGCGAAAAGTCAGCCACTCCGCACAGCCGTCCACTTTCACGCCAGCACGTGAACACGTCGCATTCCATCGCACCCCGGGATCGTTGAGTTCATGGTTCACGTACACCCCGTACAGCATGGCGGAGAACACGCCGCCCAGCAGGAACACGCCAAAGCAAGCCGACAGCAGGTCGCGCCGGCTCGGGGAGATCGGCTCCCCGGCAGAGAGCGTAACGAGAAGTCCGCTTACTTGAACGGCACACACCATCACGGCGAAAAACAGCAACGCGGGCGAGGTCAGCGCGGCGCCAGCGACGCCCCCGCCGAACGCGTTCAGCAGCATCGACACCGTAAACGGCAGGAGGCCGAACGCGATCGTAAAAAGGAACCACCTGAGCATCGGACCCATTGGTCCCCATCCCTTGAGGTAAGCAAAATGCAAACGGACCGGACGAATGATGATCGCCGGTCCGCCGTTGCGCAAGTGGTTTGTTTTCGGGTATTTAGAGCACGTAGTACTACCATACGGAAGCCGTCATCGGAGGACCATCGCGTCACCGTAGGAAAAGAACCGGTATCCGTGCACTACGGCCTCGCGGTACGCCCTCATCACCAGTTCGTATCCTCCCAAAGCCGACACCAGCATCAACAGCGTGCTGCGGGGAAGGTGGAAGTTGGTGACCAGGTGGTCCACGCCCTTGAAGCGGTACGGCGGGCGGATGAAGATGTCCGTCCACCCCTCACCCGCGTGCACCAAGCCGTCGTCCGTGGCCGCGGACTCCAGGGTGCGCACGACGGTGGTGCCGACGGCCCAGATGGAGCCGCCGGCCGCGCGCGTCTCGTTGACGGCCGCCGCCGCCTCGCTCGACACGCTGTACCACTCGGAGTGCATGCGATGCTCGGCCGGGTCCTCGGCCTCCACCGGGCGAAAGGTGCCCACGCCGACGTGAAGCACCAGGCGGGCGACGCGGACGCCCTTGGCCTCGAACGCCGCGATCAGCTCGGGGGTGAAGTGCAGGCCCGCCGTAGGTGCGGCTACGGACCCCCGTTCACGCGCGTAGACCGTCTGGTAGCGCTCGCGATCCGCCTCCGTCGCGCTCCGCTCCACGTAGGGCGGCAGCGGCACCTCGCCGTAGCGGTCCAGCGCCTCGGCCAGGGGCAGCGGCGTCACCAGCCGCACGATGCGTTCGCCGCCAGGAGTGGAATCCAGGATCTCCACGGAAAGCTCCTCGCCCACCTCCACCGTTCGCCCGGGTTTGAGCTTGGCGCCGGGGCGCACGAGCGCCGTCCACACCTTTTCTTCGCCGCCGTGCGGGTGCAGAAGCAGCACCTCGGCCGCGGCACCCGTGGCCTTGCGCCCGAGCAGGCGCGCGGGAAAGACGCGCGTTTCGTTCAGTACGAGGGCGTCTCCCGCGGGCACGTAGTCCACCAGGTCGGAAAAGACGCCGTGGTGCAGTTCGCCGGTGGAGCGGTCCACCACGAGCAGCCGGCTGGCGTCGCGACGTTCCGCCGGGGCCTGGGCTACCTGCTCCGGCGGAAGGTGAAAGTCGAAGTCCGACGTGCGGAAGGCTCGCTCCGTCACGCGTCGAACAGGCTGGACTGCGCCGGTCCCCCTGCCCCGCCGAACATGCTGGGAAGGTTGGCGCCGGCGCCGTCCACCGGCGGGGCGTAGCCGAAGCGGCGGTAGGCGAGCGCCGTCGCCACGCGCCCGCGCGGCGTGCGCATCAGGAAGCCGTTCTGGATGAGAAAGGGCTCGTACACCTCTTCCAGCGTCCCCGCGTCCTCACCGATGGCCACGGCCAGGGTGTTCAGCCCCACGGGCCCGCCGCCGAACTGCTCGATCATGCTGCGCAGCACCCGCGTGTCCATCTCGTCCAGGCCGAACTCGTCCACGTCCAGCATCAGCAGCGCCGCGTCGGCCACGTCTCGGGTGATCACGCCGTCCGCGCGCACCTGGGCGTAGTCGCGTACGCGGCGCATCAGGCGGTTGGCCACGCGCGGCGTGCCCCGCGAGCGCCGCGCGATCTCCATCGCCCCGTGCGTTTCGCACCCCACCCCCAGGATTTCGGCCGTGCGCTCCACGATGAAGGCCAGGTGCTGCACGGGATAGTAGTGAAGCCGCTGCACGATGCCGAACCGGGCGCGCATGGGCGGCGTGAGCAGCCCGTAACGCGTGGTGGCGCCGATCAGCGTGAACTTTTCGATGGGCATGGAGATCATCTGCGCGTGCGGCCCGTCCGAAAGGCGCACGTCGATCCGCCAGTCCTCCATCGCGGGATACAGGAACTCCTCGATTATGGGCCGCAGGCGGTGGATCTCGTCGATGAACAGGATGTCGCCCTCGCGCAGCGTCGTCAGCTCGCGCACCAGGTCCGCGGGCTTTTCGAGCACGGGGGCGGCGGTGATCTTGATGTTGACGCCAAGCTCGCGCGCCATCAGCAGCGCCAGCGTGGTCTTGCCCAGCCCGGGCGGGCCGTAGAACAGGGTGTGGTCCAGCGGCTCGCGGCGGCTGAGCGCCGCGTCGATGGCGATCTGCAGCGACTCCTTGACCTTGTCCTGCCCGATGAACTCCGCCAGGCGCTGCGGGCGCAGGCTGAGCTCGGCGCCTTCCTCGTCGGTCAGCGCGGCGGGCGTGGTGATCTCGGAGCGCGGTTGCTGCTGCGACATGCGGGCCTTGGCGTATGCGCGGGCACTTCGGAAACGTTTCGGGTTGCAGGATATGCGTTCCCGCACCTGGAATCAAGGCCCCCGCCACCCCGCGGGAAGAGTCGAGATCCCGCCCAATCCCGGTGCACGAGCCAAACCGGGCCGGGCCGTGGCGCAGATGCGCAGAATTTGGCGCAGGACGGGCCTGGCACTTGCCCCTTGCAGAGCAGAACTGCAACGGAGAAGTGCATGCTGGCCATCTACTGCCGCGATGATCATTCCAGAAAACGTCTGGAGACCGTGCTCCGCCACGACGCCGAGTTCCGCTCCGTCGCGCGGTGGCCGGACTACGAGCGGCTGGCGGCGGACGGGGCCGACTGCTCGGTGGTGTGCCTCCCCTGGCTGGCCACGGACCCGGACACGGTTCGGCTGACCACCTTCAAGTCGCGCTTTCGGCGGCAGCGACCTGCAGGTGGCGGTGGCGCTCAAGGACGGCATCACCCCGGCGGGTTTCGACCTGAATGGCAAGCAGATCCAGCTGTCGGCCACGGCGGCCCCCGCGCGTCCGACCGTCTCCCTGACCTTCCTGGAGTCGTTCGATCGTGACGGAACGCCCTTCTCCGAGCTTCGCAGCCGCGAGAACGCGGCCTGGGCCGCCGCGCACGCCGTGCGCCCGGCGGGCGCCACCGGCCCCCGCACCGCGATGGTGAGCACGCCTTGGACGGGCGTGTGGGTGAACTCGGTGTACATCCCGGGCGACTACGAGTCGTGGTACGCCGGCGACCCGGAGTACGAGATGTACATGGAGCGCCTGTCGGACCGCAAGGTGATCCGCTGCGCCAACATGAACTCCATCGAGCCGTTCAAGTTTGACATGAACAGCTCCACCTATCCCCACATGTTCCTGATCGCGTGGGACCAGGAGACGCCGTCGCTGGAAGGCGTTGCGTTCCACTGGGTGGAGGACGACGACACGGAGTGCGTGCTCAAGAAGGACAAGGATTACCTGAAGCTCGCCGTGGAGTTCTACAACAGTGCGTCCACGGCCATGAAGGCCGCGGGTGAGAAGCAGTGGGAGCAGGCGGTGGTTGCGTTCAAGTCGGCATGGGTCGCGTTCAAGAGCATGATCAGCGGCGACGACGCCTGGATCGGTGTGGTGGCGTCGGACGTGCCGGTGGACGGCACGGAGAAGACGATGCTGATCAAGGCCGAGAACGGGCAGGACCGCGGCTGGGTGAAGCTGCAGTGGAAGTCGGACTACGGCTACTGACCGGCTGACCGGGCCCCCGGACGGGCCTAAGACACAAGCGGGGGCCGTGCGATGCACCGCTCTCGCTTGCGTTCCGGACGCCGGCCCCGCAGCGGCACTCTCGGCCTCCATCTGGGTAACACGATGTCTCCAAACGGCTTACACTGCACTCAGCAGAGGGAGGGATCATGCGGAACATCGTTCGTTCCGGCGCGGTGGTGGCATTCGCGGCCGTGCTGGCCGGCTGCGGCGACGCGGTGGGGCCGGCGAAACCGGTGCCGGCGGGGTCGGTGAGCTTCGCGTACACCGCGGATGAGGCGGGCTCGTACGTGGCCGCGGGCGCGCCACTCGTGAACGCGCGGGGCTGGGCGAGTGCGGGAACGTGGGCCGCGGCCGGCCGTTCCGCCCGTTACCCGGGCACCAAGGTGGTGGTTACGGGCTATACCGCGGCGGAGGGCGCCCGCACCGGGACGCTGTTCGCCGTCTCCGTCCCGCTGAACGCGGCGGGCACGCAGGTGCCCATCGACGTCAACTGCGCCGCGGAAACCTGTTCGGGGGCGCTGCTGCTGGCCGGCGTGCCGCCACGGGTGCAGGATGCGCGGCCCACCCGGTCGTGCTTCGTGACGGCCGGCGTGCTGCACGTGGCCCGCGCGGACGCGGAGCGCGTGCAGGGCACGTTCTCGGGACGCGGGTTCTGCCTGGACAACCCCGGGACCGTGGGCGGGGGCGGCACGGAATTCCACATCGACGGCGGTGCCTTCGACG
>NZ_DATBNB010000798.1 GCF_036554565.1 Longimicrobium sp.
CGCCGAAGCCACGCGCTGTCATCCCGATGGAGCGGCCAAGTCCACCCTGCCCGCACCTCCCGGCCCGCAGCGACTGAGGGATCCGCCACACACTCGCCCCCGCGCGCCTGAGCATCCGGCCCACCCAGCCTTCTTCCTGCGCCGCCCTCACCGCACATCCGTCGAAGCACGTTCGAATTCTCCCCTCTCCCGCTTGCGGGAGAGGGGCCGGGGGAGAGAGCAGCCGAGGCATGCGCCGGCTCCCGTCGAACCCCGCCCACACCGCGGCAACGTCCAACCCGAGCATCCCCAAACCGCAGACGCACGCCGCCGCCGGACGAGCCGCGGCGGTCAGCGCTGCTGCTGAAGCTCCGCGATCCGCCGCTCGGCGATGCCTATGCCGTTCGCCTGCCGACGGGGGGCGCGCTCCAGGTAGGCGCGGTACGCGGCCAGGGCCGGCTCGCGGGCGCCCAGGTCGTCGTGCGCGGCGCCCAGCCGCAGGTACGGGGTGGCCCAGTACGGCTCCAGCTCCGTCACACGGCGGAACGCCGCGGCCGCCGCCTCGTGCTGGCCGGCGGCGGCGAGCGCGTTGCCATGCTCGTAGTGCATCACCGCATCGTGGGGCGCGGCCTCCACCGCGGTGGCCGCGTGGCCCAGTGCCTCCTCCACGTTTCGGGCCTGCACCTCCAGCCGCGCCAGGGCCGCGTGCGCCGGGTACATGGCCAGGTCCTCCACCAGCGCGCGCCGGAACGCCTCCCGCGCCGCGTCGCGCCGCCCCTGAGATTCGTAGATGCGGCCCAGCGCGTACTCCCACATCCCCTTGCTCTCGTACGCCGTCACGCGCACGGCGTCGATGCGCCGCAGCGTCTCGAGCAGCGCCTCGATCTCCACCGCGGCGCTGTCCATCTGCCCCGCGCCCACGAACGCGAGCGCGCGATAGTGCCGGAAGCGCACGTTGCGCCCCGGATTCGAACGTACGACGGCCCCGAACCGCTCGGCCGCCCGCGGAAACTCGCCGCGCGCGTAGTCCAGGAACGCCGCCATGGGCCCGTCCCACCGCCCCCGCCCCAGCCGGGTGTACAGCGCCACCTCGATCCCCCGGTGCACGAACGGGTTGCGCGCGTACGCCCGCATCAGCAGTGAGTCGTTGGCGATCACGTCCGGGCGCTGCAGCGTGGGGGGATGATCGTTCAGGTAGGCGATGAGCTTCCGCTCATCCTGCGCGAAGAACGTGGCCCACATGGCCATGATGGGCTCGGCGCGCGTGGGGTCCAGCCGCGAGGCCCAGTAGAACGAGGCGTGCGCCGTGGTGTTCAGCTGCTGGTTGAACAAGTCCTCGCCCCGCTCGAAGTACGATTCCCAGTCGTTGGCATCGGCGCCGCGGGGGAGGCGAGGGCGCTCGGGGATCTGCGCAGCGGAGGGGATGGCGAGCGCGAGGGAAAGCGCCAGGGCAAGAAGTGCGGGGATCTTCATGGGAAGGACGATAAAGGGCGCTCCGGTGGGAAACTTCGCTGTTGCTCTATGATGAGGAGCACACGGCTCCCGCGCAACGATGGCGGGAGCCGCGTCAGCCGTCCTGCGGCGCGTCGTCGACGGACGGGAGGATCTCCACGACGACTGCGGTGATGTTGTCGCGGCCGCCGCGGGCGTTGGCGGCGCGGATCAGCCGGTCGACGTGCTCTTCTGGCGTGGAGGGGATGGACAGGATTCGCCCCAGCTGCCGGTCGCTGAGCATTCCCGTCAGGCCGTCGGAGCACAGCATCAGCAGGTCGCCGGGGCGCAGCTCTCCCCCCAGCAGGTCCGGCGGCACGCCGAAGGGGCCGGTGCCCAGCGCGCGGGTAAGGATGTGCGAAAGGCGATGGCGGCGCGCGCCGGCGGGGGTCAGCCGGCCCTCGTCTACCTCGCGCTGCACCCAGGTGTGGTCCCTGGTCACCTGGGCCAGCGCATCGCCGCGCAGCAGGTAGGCGCGGCTGTCGCCCACGTGGCCGATGCGGTAGGTGCCGTCGGTGCAGAGCACGCAGGCCGTGGCGGTGGTGCCCATGCCGTGCGTGGCGGGGTGGGCGGCCACGTGCTCCGCGATGGCCCGGTCGGCCGCGCCGAACGACTCCACCATCACCTGCGCCAGCTCGTCGGCCTGCAGGCCGCGGTCGATGCCCTCGCGCAGCGCCCCGCCCACCGCCTCGGCGGCCAGGGCGCTGGCGATCTCTCCCGCCGCGTGGCCGCCCATGCCGTCGGCCACCAGGAACAGGCCGCGCTCGCAATCCACCACACAGGTGTCCTCGTTGCCCCGGCGCATCCGCCCCACGTCGGTGCCGCCGGCCGCCTTCCAGGCAAGCTTCACGGGAAGGCCAGCGCCAGCACGGGAAGCCCGGCGGGCAGGCCGCCCACCGCGGTGGGCGCCGCCACGTTCATGTACACCAGGATGCCCACCACCACCGCGATCACCAGGATCACCAGCAGCAGCCACACCGGGAAGCGCGGGCCGGTGCGCTCCTCGCGCAGCGTGCGCGGCTTTTCGGGGGCCACGTACCCGGCGGCCGCGGCCTGCAGGTCTACCGCCTCCACCTCGCGGAACTGCAGCTGCACGCCGCCCAGGCGCACCGTGGAGCCGTAGGGCAGCGGGGTGGGAAGCTGGGGGGCCAGCTTCACCCCCTCGACGGCCGTGCCGTTGGTGGAGCCCAGGTCGGTGATGCGCCAGGCGCCGGTGTCGAACTCCAGCCGCGCGTGCTGCGCCGAAACGGAGTCGTCGTCGATCACCACGTCGCAGGCGGCGGCGCGGCCCAGCACGACGACAGGCGCGGGAACGGGCAGCTCCTCGCCGTAGCGGGGGCCGGCCATCAGGGCCAGGCTGGCGAGCGGACCCGGACGCCCGGACGGGACAACGTTGGCCATCGGCGCGGCTTCTCCTGGCTGGGTTTTGAATGAAACGGTTGTGGCGCAACGGCTTGCCCACCGGCGCGCAACGTACGCGCCCGCCGCGTCCCCTGCAAGTCGCGGGCACGCGCGCAGCTTGACCTGCGCCCCGCCCGGGGGTAGCTTCCCGGTCACACCTTCCCGCACGATCCCATCCCACCCCAGGTCCCGGTGACCGCCGCCCGTTTCGTTCTGGCAGCCCTTCTGCTTTTTCTGCCCCCGGCCGCGCGTGCGCAGGCCGCGGACACGCTGTCGCTCAACGGCGCGTGGCGGTTCAAGCAGGGTGACGATCCCGCGTGGGCCGCCGCCGGGCTCGACGACCGCGGCTGGCGCACCATGGCCGTGCCCGGCGAGTGGGAAACCACCATCGGCGAGTACGACGGGTTCGGCTGGTACCGCCGCGAGGTGGTGCTTCCCCCCTCGCTGCGCGGCGCCCCGGTGGGCGTGCGCTTCGCCACCGTGGGCGACGCCTTCGAGGTGTTCTGGAACGGCGTGCGGGTGGGCGGCAGCGGCCGGATGCCCCCGGAGTTCGTGGAGGGCGCCCTGTCGGTGCTGATCTTCGTCCCGGACTCGCTGCTGTCGCGGGCGGTGGACGGGCGCCACGTGGTGGCGGTTCGCGTGTTCAACGACTACGCGTACGGCGGGGTGATGGGCGCGGTGCGGGTGGGCCGGTACGACGTGCTGGCGCAGCAGCGCTCGCCCCGCCCCGTGGTCATCGGCGGGCTGGTGTCGTTCTTCCTGGCCATCGGCGTGTACCACCTGGCGTTCTTCCTGCGCCGCCGCGCCGCGCGCGAAAACCTGTGGTTCGCCGCGGTCTGCCTGGCCGTGTCCGTCTACGGCGCCACCTACGCCGACGAGTTCGGCCAGGCGGTGATGCCATGGATCAACCCCTATCGCCTGGGCGTGCTGGCCATGCTGGCCGGGGGGCCGTTCTTCGTGGCCCTGATCGACGAGCTGTTCGGGCTGCGCGGCGCGCGGCACACCCGCCGGGTGACCGCGGCGCTGGCGGCCTGCTTCGGAGCCACCCTGGCGCTGCCGCTGCGGATGCTGGCGGAGATGGTGCTGTGGATGGACGCCGCCATCGCCATCGGGCTGATGGTGATCGTGTGGCGCGCGTGGCGGATGGGGCGCAAGGGCACAGCGCACGCGGCCACGCTGCTCTTTGGCACGGCCGCGTTCTCGGGCACCATGCTGTACGACGCACTCAGCGAGTACTCCAGCTTCGTCCCGGTCGCTCGGCTTCTGCCGGGAACGCCCTCGGCGTTCTGGGTGGGCTTCCTGGTGTTCGTGGTCACGGTGGGCATCGCCACGGCGGGGCGCTGGGCGCTTACCGAGGTGACGGCGCTCACCGACCCCATGACGGGGCTGTCGCGCCGCCACGTGCTCGAGGATGCGCTCCGCCGCGAGTCGGAGCGGGTGCGGCGCACCGGGGGCTCGCTGGCGCTGGTGCTGATCGACCTGGACCACTTCAAGCGCGTCAACGACACGCACGGCCACCGCGTGGGCGACGTGGTGCTGGAGCGGGTGGGCCGGCTGCTGCGGGCCACCACGCGCAACCTGGACCTTCCCTCGCGCTTCGGCGGCGAAGAGTTCGCGGTGCTGCTGTACGACACCGACCTGCCGGGCGCGCTGAGCTTCGCCGAGCGGTTCCGCGGCACCCTGCGCGACATGCGCTGCGTGGTGGCGCACGGGCAGACGGTGAAGGTCACGGCCAGCGTGGGCGTGGCGGTGGGCACGGACCTGGTGGATCCCCAGACGCTGGTGGAGCTGGCCGACCGGGCGCTGTACCGCGCCAAGAACAGCGGCCGCGACCGGCTCGTTTCCGTTACGCTGGATGCCACCGAGCACGAGTTCGTCGCCGCCCGCTAATCTCGCCAGACTCTCGTCGGAAGAAGGATGATCGGCCCTCCCGCGCATCGTGCGGGGAGGGCCGATTCCGTCAACTGCAATCTCACGCGGAGGCGCGGAGGACGCGGAGGAAGAGAGAGAAAACCTTCTGCAGTTCTCCGCGTCCTCCGCGCCTCCGCGTGATCCATGCACGTTCCTCGTCTACATGCTCAGCGCGGCGAACATCAGCGTGGCGATGGCGCCCACCGTCATCCCGAAGATCGTGTACGCGCCGCCCAGCGCGCAGAACTTCAGGAACGTACGGACGATCCCCTGCCCGTACACCTTCTTCATCGCCAGGAACACGTACAGCGTCATCCACAGCGCCAGGACGCTCGGCAGCCAGTCCAGCCGCCGCGACACCATCCCCACCGTGAACAGCAGGAACGCCATCGCGTGCACGTGAAGCGCAAAGACGAAGTGCTCCACGTAGTACCGCTTCCGCCGCACGTACAGCAGCTTCAGGATGAAGGCGAAGAGCGGCATCATCAGGAACACGCCCTTGGGCGCGTTCTCCTCCATCGCCGCCAGCGCCGTCCGCAGCGCCTCGCGGGGGGGCATGCTTTCCAGGCGGTCCTCCGTACGCTGCAACCGCCGGTTCAGCGGCTTCAGCCACCCGGGAACCTTGTTCGTGTCGCTGATCGCCAGGTTCAGGTCCACGCGGCCGCTGTCCGGCTTGGGTGGGACCGGCGGAAGGGGCGGGGCAATCGTGCGGTCCTTGGGCGCCTCGCCGCGCCGAACGGCCGCGATGCGCGCCCTGGCAGAATCGGCCCGCGCCCGTTGGCGAGCGATGCGCGCGGAGTCCTGGGCGCGCTCGCGGGCATCGTCCTGCTCGGTTTCCGTCGCCACCTCGTCGGCGATGCGGTTCACGTCCGCGACCACGGGGAGCAGGATAAAGAACAGCACCGACGTCACCAGGTACAGCCGGAAGGGCGGCACGTAGCGCATGATGCGCCCCTGCACGTACTCGGCGGTCAGGTGCCCGGGGCGAAACAGCAGCGCGCCGATGGTGCGCGGCAGCGTGGAGTTCAGCGACAGCTGGTCGTCCATCACCTCCATCAGCATCCGCCGCAGCGACACGCGGACGTCTGCCTTGCGCTGACCGCAGTTTCGGCAGAAGAAGCCCACCGTCGTGTCGCCGCAGTTCAGGCACGGGCGATCCGGCGTACGGCGCGTCTCGGGTGCCCACCAGCGCTGGCGGCGGCTGGGTGAGATGGGCGACGGCGGCTCGCCTCGCGCGTCCGGGGGCGCGGCGGAGGAGGAGGGGAACGGCGGCGGCGCGGAGGTCGGGTCTGGCATGCGGGCGGGTGATGCGGATGGAGGGCCGGTGAGTCGGACCCGGCCGCGGGACCGGCTTCGAGGCCAGGCTCGGCCAAGTGTGAGGGCGAGGCTCCGGGGCCAAGTCAGGGGCCAGGCTCAGGGGCCCAGGCTCAGACGCCAAGCCCCGGGACCGGCTTCGAGGTCAGCCTCAGGGCCGAGCTCTGCTGGGGCGGATGAATCCGCGCCAACGACAACACGATGTCCACCTTCGTGGACTGCAGGCTGCCGTGCGGCGTCTATCCCGTGGCGCGACTCGGGGCCGGCGTGAGTTCAGGCTTCGCCGGATGCCGGCTTGCGCAGCAGGGTGATGGAGAAGAAGCCCCCAGCCCCGGCGGGTTCCTGGTGCTCCACCACCAATGGGGTCGCGGCTACAAGCGGGCCCAGCTTGCGGGTGATTTCCGTCGCCACCACGCCGGAGACGAGGTTGCCGGCACGGCGCAGCAGTGACGGCTCGCGGTCGTCGGGCACCCACTTGTCGAACACCACCGCGCGCCCGCCGGGCTTCAGCACGCGGGCGGCTTCACGAACGGCGGCCACGGGATCGGGCACCACGGCCAGGATCAGGTGAAGCACCACGGCGTCGAACGTGGCGTCGGCGAACTCCAGCGCCTGCGCATCCATCACCCGCGCATCCACGCTCCTGCCCAGCCCCTGCGCCCGATGCCGGGTGCGCTCGACCATCGCCGGGGTGATGTCCGTCGCTACCACCTGCACGTCGGCCTGGAGAAAGGCCAGGTCGGCGCCGGTTCCGCATCCATCGATCAGCACCTGCTCGCCAGGCTGTGCATCCAGCAGTTCCAGCGACCGCTTCCGCTGTGGCCGAAAGCCGGCCACCGCGTCGTACAGCGGAGCCAGCAGGGTGTAGCGGACGCGGTTCCAGGCGAGGGTGTTCAGGGGCATTCGGCGCGCACGGCTGGTGTCCATGCCAAGCTATTCGGCTTCACCCCGCACGCCAAGGGCAGCCTTCGATTGCGCCTGCGAGTCGTCGGACGCGATCGAAGCGAGGCGGTGACCCGGCTCCATGACGCGCAGCCCGACTCCAAACTGCTTTGCGCTCACCCAAAACTCGAGGTTCTTCTTCTTCCAGAGCGCCGCGAGCCCCACCACCGTGCCGCAGACCACGACCACGATCATCCCGAGAATCTGTTCACTCATCCCAATCTCCGTGCAGGGGTCTTCACGTGCACGGGAAAGAGAGGACTCTGGTTCAATTCCGCAAAGACCGTGTTTCTGGCGGGTGGGGTATGACGCCAGATGCCAGACGTGCGACAAGGCTGCTGGGACACGCCGCAGCAGCCTTGGAAGGCACGGATAACAGGCATTCGGTCATCGCGCGAGAATCCCTGGCAGGGAGGGCCGGCGACGAGATCAGGCGGACTGGAGCTCGCGCAACAGCCCGGCGCGGGCCTCGATGATCAGTTCGCGGACGCGGTCGCGCAGAGCGGGCACGTCATCCACCGTAAGCCCCGCAGTGTCGATGGGGGGCAGCACATGAGCGATGGCGTTCGCCCGGCCAACGATCCACGATCCCTTGGTGATGCAGGCCCGCGTGCCCGCCACGGCGATGGGCAGGATGGGAGACCCGGTCTCGATGGCCAGGCGAAAGGCCCCGTCGTGGAACTTCTGGATCTCGCCCGTGGACGAGCGCGTTCCCTCGGGCATGATCATCACCGACACGCGCTTGCCCAGCCGGTCGCGGCAGGCGTCCAGCGCCTGCATGCGGCTCTTCACGTCGCCGCGGCGCACGGCGATGTCGCCCGCCATCCGCATCATCCACCCCATCAGCGGGATCTTGAAGATGGCCTCCTTGGAGAGCCACTTCATTTCCCACGGCAGGTGCGAAAGCAGGAAGATGTCGGCGATGGACTCGTGGTTGGCCACGGCCACGTACGGCCGCCGCGGGTCGGGAACCAGGAAGCCCGTCGTGCGGAACTTCCAGAACGGGTTCAGCCGCGTGAGCGTAACGGCGGCGCGGCGAAACCAGCGGCCCACGGCATAGCGGCCGGGGTCCGACGGCACGGTGGCGGCGTACACCAGGGCCAGCCACGGCACCCACACCAGGACCACCAGCGCGGCCGATATCCAGACCCAGAGAGAAACCAGGCGCTTCAGCATGAGGGCCTCGTACACCGGAACGTCCGATCGGTGCGGCCGGGGATCAACCCCGGGCGCAGGTGCCGCAGGCCAGCGTTTCGGGGAAGATCTGCAGCCGCTCGAAGGGGATTGGCGCGCCGCAGCCGTTGCAGGCTCCGTACGATCCGTCTTCCAGCCGCCGCAGCGCCGAAAGGATCTGCTCCAGCTGCGCCTTTTCGCGCGCTTCCAGGTTCTTGGTGAAGCCCGCGTTCTGAAGCGCCTCCACGCGCGACAGGCGGCCCACCGTGTCCTGCTCCAGGTCTCGCGGGCGGGCCGCGGCGCCGCTGGACTTGAGGCTGCGCTCCAGCTTGGTGAGGCTGCGCAGGAGCTCGTCCCGGATCATTTCGCGCTCGTGGGGGGCGAGCGGCTGCTGTACTGCGGTCATGCTGTCCTTCCGTCTTGCTGGTTCTTGCGGGTGAAAACGGCTGCCGGGCCGGGCGCGCGCATTGCGGCCGGTCCGGTGTCGTTCGGGAGATTCGGTGGATTCAGGGACGGTGTGTCAGGCGGTTGCGGCCGGGGTGCGTCGCGGGCCGTGGATCGTCGCGTCGCCGCCGGGCTGGTGCAGCCATTTCATTGCACGCGGCGGGCCGCCGTTCAACCAGTGCGTGCCGGGACGGCGGCGGGCGTTCACACGCGCTCCAGGAACACGTCGAACACGCCGCCGCAGACGGCGGGGCTCCATGAGAACAGGTCTTCAGTCAGGTCTATGCGCAGCATGCGCGGCTCGCCCGTGCTCACCACCTCGCGAGCGGCCTCGATCACCTCGGCCTCACCGCATCCGCCGCCCACGGTGCCGGTGAGCCCTCGCTCGGGGTCCACCAGCATTTTGCTGCCGATGCCGCGCGGTGTCGAGCCCTTGCAGCGCACGATGGTCGCCAGCACCACCGGCCGGCCCTCGCGCGCCGCCTCTTCGGCCGCGGTGAACACGGCCATGTCTTCGATCATCGAACCTCTTCGTCCAGGGCATCGGGGAGCCGGTCGGCGATTTCGGCGATCGCCTCGGCTTCGCGCCACATGGCTTGCAATTCGCCCAGTTCGCCCTCCATCGCCCGCCGCTCGTTTTCCTCGTGCAGCGCCATCTCCAAGGCCAGCAGACGCACCCCGCGCTCGCGCCAGTCCACGGCGGTGTCCCACAAGGGCTGGCGGCGGCCGGCCGCGGTTTCGAGGTATCCCGGGGCGCCGCCTTCCGACAGGAGGTCCAGCGCGCCGCGCACCCGCCATGGGCTGGCACCGCTCCTGTTGAAGTGCACCATCCCGCGCCGCAGAATGGCCTGGGCGTCGGCGCCGGTGATGGTCGCGCCCATGTTCACCCACCAGCGCCTGCCGTCCGGCTGTTGCGCCAGCGTGGTGCCCACGTACGGAAACCAGAGCGCCATGCCCGCTCCGTCGGGGGCGCGTACGACCTTCGCCTGGCGCAGCCGCGTGGTGTCGATCACCACGGGATCGTCGGGCAACAGCGCGCCGCGGCCAAAGCGATAGACATCGTGGCGCGGGTGGATGATGCCGGTGAGCAAGGCCACGTGGTACGCCAGCCCCCACAGGAACACACCCGTAAACGCCCCCGCCACGATCATCGCCGTCATCAGCCCGGAGCTGACTACGGTGCCGCGCCACCGCCTCTGCATCTCCGCCCCGTATCTCCAGAGCGCCAGCTCGCCCGGCACCGCCTTCCCGACGCGCACCAGTCGGGTCCCGTCACGCAGCCGGGCGAGGCCGATGTTTTCCGAATGGGCGCGAAGGCGCGTTTCGCGGAACTGCTTTTCCGCTTCTTCGATGGCCTCCCAGCGCGCTTCGATGGGTGCCAGGTTCCACCGCGCACACTTCGGGCACACCGCCCACAGGCGCCCCTTCGCGGCGTCGAACGCGAGCGTCTTTCCCGCGGGAAAGTGCTCGATCGACTTATTCGAGCCCAGCGCGGCCGAGCAGAAGATGCAATTGCGATACATCCTACGTCTTCTGCGGGACGGCGGAGCCGGGCTTCAGCAGGCCGGGGAGCGCGTCGGCGATGGCGGCGATCTCTTCGGCCTGCCGCCACATTTCCGTCAGCGCGGCGAGCTCGCCTTCCATCGCTCGCTGCTCGGCTTCCTGGTGCAGCGCCATCTCTATCGCGAGCGAAGTCTGCCGATCCGGTTGCGGGTCTCCAGACTCGGGCCAGTCGAACAAACCTACGTTGGCCTTCGCGGTACGTGGGTCACCCCCGTTCAGGAGCAGGCGCCGGGAGCCGACCGCGTATAGGTACTCTTCGGGACCACCCGCCTGCTCCAAGGTTAAGAGAGCGGATTTCACCGAGCCATGCGAAGCCCCATCAACGTTAACGTGAACCATGGCGCGTGCCATGATGCCCTTAGCCTCATCCCCTCGGATTACGAGCGGCAGCCTGCGCAACTTGCGACCGTCGTCGCTTGGCTTTTCGACCGTGAACGGCAGCTGCAGAGCGATCCCCTGCCCATCGTCCGGCGCAGACACCCATGCGCCCGCGACGTCGGTGCGGCGCAGATGTACGCGCGCACGCACGCCTGAAACCTGAGTATCGACCCACCCGACGGAGCGGAAACGGCCCACCCGCCTGATGAGGGACTTGGTTACATCATACACCCCGTATGCCGTCAGCACGCTCACAAACCCAAGCGTCAGTCCGGCCGCGGCCACGGCGATTCCCGCCCCGCTCACCGCGGCGCCGTACCACAGGGCCCGGCGGTTCCGCCGCTCCACCTGCTCGCCGTAACGCCAGACGGCCAACTCGCCTGGCAGCGCCTTCCCCACGCGGATCAGCCGCGTACCGTCTTTGAGCTTGGCGATTCCGATATTTTCGGATTGGGCACGAAGGCGCGTGTCGCGGAAGCCCTTCTCCGCCGCTTCGATCGCCTCCCAGCGCTCCTCGATGGGCGCCAGGTTCCACCGCGCGCACTTGGGGCACACCGCCCACAGCCGGCCCTTGCCGCCGTCGAACGCGAGCGTCTTCCCTACGGGAAAGTGCTCGATCGAGTCGTTCGATCCCAGCGCGGCCGAGCAGAAGATGCAGTTGCGGTACATCGCCCATCCATGAAGAAGGCCAACATAGAAGGTCCTGCCCGTCGCATTCTGCTTCAGCCCGGGACGATCAGCCGCGAGGGCTCCGGCGCGGGAACGCCGTCCGGGAGCGCGTCGGCGATGGCGGCGATTTCCTCGGCGGCGCGCCAGGCCGCCTCCAGCCCCGCCAGCTCGCCCTCCAGCGCGCGGCGCTCCTGCTCCTCGTGAAGCGCCATCTCCAGCGCCAGGGCGCCCACCGGGGTGAGCTGCTTCGCCTCCATCCCCCGCCGCCGCCCCAGCACGCTTTCGCGCCGGCCCGCCTCGCGCAGGTATTCCTCGGCGCCGCGCGCGTCCTCCAGCAGCCCTACGGCGTCGCGGACGTGCTCGTGCGAGGCGCCCTTGCGGTTCACGTGCACCATCGCGCGGCCCAGGACGGTGCGCGCCTGCCGGTCGGGAAGCACCAGCACGCCGTCGTCGCCAAAGCGCGGGCGCCCCCAGCCGTCCGTTCTGCGCTCCTTGCGGTCGATGTCGGGAAGCCGGAGCTCGATGCCGTCGTCCGCGGCGCCCACCTGCGCACCCTGCACGTGCCAGCGGCGGATGGCCACCTCCCGGCCGATGGGCGACAGCGCCGCGGGGATTCGGTGGATGACCCGGCGCGCCTGACGCTCGTTCCAGGCGTTGACGAAGATGTGCCCGAAGCTCCACAGCCCGGAAGCCACGCCCAGTGCAATCAGGCCGCCCACCGCCGCGGCGCCCGCCGTGCCCAGGGCGGCACCGGCCACCAGGTACTGCTGCCGGCGCCGCACCAGCTGGCTGCCGTAGCGCCAGGCGGCCAGCTCACCCGTCAGCGCCTGCCCGATGCGCACCAGGCGCGTTCCGTCCGGCAGCCTGCAGACGCCGATGTTCTGCGACTGCACGCGCAGGCGCGACTCGTGAAAGGCGCGCTCGGCCTCTTCCACCGCCTCCCAGCGCTCCTCGATGGGCGCCAGGTTCCACCGCGCGCACTTGGGGCAGACGGCCCACAGCCGCCCGCGCGCCCCGTCGAACGCCAGGCTGCGGCCGATGGGAAACGGGGCGATGGCCTCGTTCGTTCCCAGGTCGGCGGAGCAGAAGATGCACGTGCGATACATGGCCCCACACCGAAGGCGTTGTGTCAGCCGCCGGACCGCACCCAGCGCTCGGCGACGCGCTCGCGGTCGCGCAGCGGCTGCCCCGTTCCCCCGCGCCGCACCATCACGATCTCGGCCGCGATGGCGAGGGCGATCTCTTCCGGCGTTTCGCCGCCCAGGTGCAGCCCGATGGGCGCGTGCACGGTCTTCAGCCGATCGCCCGATACTCCTTCACGGGCCAGCGCCTCCAGCGCGGCCCGCGTGCGTCGGCGGCTGCCGATCATCCCCACGTACGCCGGCAGCTCGGGGCGATGGAGCACGTCGCGAAGCGCCTCGAAGTCGTACTTGTGCCCCCGCGTCACCAGCACCAGGTACGTCCCCCGCCCGATGCGCACGTCCCGGAACGGGTCGTCGAAGCGGGCCGGCCGCACCTCGTCGGCCTCGGGAAAGCGCTCGCGGGTGGCGAACTCGGGGCGGTCGTCCAGCACCGTCACGCGAAAGCCCAGCATGGCGCCGGTGCGGCACAGCGGCCGGGCGACGTGCCCCGCCCCCACGATCACCAGCTCCGGCGGCGCGCGATGGGGCTCCACGTAGAACGTGCAGCCCGCGATCTCGTGCGTCGCGGGTCGATCCGACTCCGCCAGCGCCGTACGGGCGATACGCAGCGCGGCCTCGTCTAGATTCAGGTCGCCCAGCGTGCCCTCGTGCCGATTGGCCCAAACGGAGATCCGCTCCCCCGCCGCGGGTCCGTGCGCCGCGACAGACGACAGCACGGCCACGCTCACCACCGCCTCGCCCCCCGCCAGCGCCTCGCGCGCGTGGTGAACGGCGTCCGCCAGCGTCAGCCGCCGGGGCACGCGGCCTCGCGCCAGCGGCGGTAGTCGTCGGGGGTGTCCACGTCCGCCGCGAGCGCATCCACCGGCACCTCGCGCAGCTCGCCCAGGTGCGCGTGGACCACGGTGCGCGCGCCCTCGGGCAGGTCGCTCCGCGCCAGCTCGCCGAAGACGGAGCGCGCGAAGAGCACCGGGTGCCCGTGCTTTCCCCCGTGCGAGGGCAGCACGACGGGCGCGCCGGACTCCTCGAACACGCGGACGAGCTGCGCGGCCAGGGAGGGCGATACGTCGGGAATGTCTACCGGGCAGGCGATCACGGCGCGCGTTTCGGGCGGAACCGCCGCCAGCCCCGCCTGCAGGGAGGGCAGCTGGGGCGACCCGCGGTCGGGGTTGATGGCCACGGACGCACCGAGCCGGGTGGCCGCCTCGCGGATGTCGCGGGCGGCCGGCTGGTCGTCGGGCCCCGTCACCACGACCACGCGGTCGCACGCCGCGGCGAGCGCGCGGACCACGCGGTCCAGGAACGTCCCTTCCGCGGCGCGCAGCAACGCCTTGGGCTCGCCCATCCGGCGCGAAAGGCCGGCGGCCAGCACGATGCCAACGATCATCAGGGCTGACGGGTACGCGGGCGGGGTTGGCCGGGGCCGGGGCGGGCGGGGCGATCTGGACGACATCAGGAGTATCGCACGCTCGCTTGACGCCGTCAACTGGCACCGGGGCGAACTTGTTGCGGATGATGGAGATAACAGTCAATGGATTGGTCGCGGCGTGGATCCTGGCGAGCCGAAGCAGGGCTGGACGGTGCGGCGGCGCGGAGCATGCAAAACACGCCAGCGAGGGAGCGGTGATCGTCGATTTCACGCATCTTCCGGAGGATGATATGGCCCAGAAACGCGAACTGATCGAGCCCAACCCCGGCGACAAGCGCTACGTGCGGCGTGACGAAAACGGGCAGTTCACGACCGACCAGGTGGACGTGGGCCGTTCGCTCGCCGCGGACCAGCGGCAGCATGCCAAGACCAAGGCCAAGCCGGGCCACGGCGACAAGGGCGACCGCTGACCCAGTCGGGGCGACTATCGAAGCCTCCCGCGAGCGCCGCGCCGGATCGTCCCGCGCGGCGCTCTGCTTTGCAACATACGCCCCTCGCCAACTTGCTTGACAATCAGCTTGCCAATTGCTTAGCTATTGGCAAGCTGATTCACAAGCTTGCGCCGCGGGGGCCGGGATGACGCTCGAAGAGTTGCGGGATTCGCTGGAACAGCTTCAGCGCCAGGGGACGGAGCAGACCAGCGTAGAAGCGAAGCGTGCGCGCGATGGCGTGCCCAAGCGCATCTGGGAAACGCTCTCGGCCTTCGCGAACACGCCCGGTGGCGGCGTACTCCTTCTGGGCGTAGACGAGGAGGCGGGGTTCGCGCCCGCGGGGGTCGCCAACCCGGCGAAGATACAGGCTGACCTGGGCGCGGTCGCCGCGCAGATGGAGCCGCCGCTCCGCCCCCTGCTGCAGGTGTTCGACGTCGACGGCGCCTCCATCGTGGCGGCCGAGGTCCCGGAGCTCCCCGCCAGCGCAAAGCCCTGCTACTACCAGGGTGCGGGGCTGCCGAACGGCGCCTTCATCCGCGTGGGGGACGGCGATCGCAAGCTCACGCCGTACGAGGTCCAGGCGCTGTTCGAGGCCCGCGGCCAGCCGCGCCACGACGTGGAGCCGCTGGAGGGAACCGCGCTGGAAGACCTGGATCCCGGGCTGGTGGGAGGGCTGCTGCGCCGCCTGCGCGGGCGGGAGAGCGGCCCGTACCGGAGCTGGACGGACGAGCAGGTGCTGCGGGCCCTGAAGGTGCTCGTTCCCGCCGCGGACGGAACGACGGTGGTTTCGCTCCAGGGGTGGACCTGCTTCGCGCAGTATCCGCAGGAACGCTTTCCCAACCTGTGCGTCACCTTCCTTCGCTATCCCACGCCGGAGGCCGGGCGGCCGGGCCCCGAGGGCGAGCGGTTCCTGGACAACGTAAAAGTCGAGGGGCCCGTGCCGGTGATGGTCGTGGAGACGTTGCGGGCCATCAAGCGCAACATGCAGCGGCGGGGCATCGTCCAGGGGCTGTTTCGCGAAGACCTGTGGGAATATCCGGAGACGGTGCTGCGCGAGGCGCTGGTGAACGCGCTTGGACACCGCGACCTGTCGCCCCAGGCGCGGGGCAGCCAGGTGCAGGTGCACATGTTTCCGGACCGCATCGAGTTCCAGAGCCCCGGTGGGCTGTTCGGCCCCATTCAGCCGGACCAGCTGGGAGAGCCGGGGGTGCAGTCGTCGCGCAACGCGTTCCTGATGAAGGTGCTGGAGGACCTCCCGCCGCCCGGCGAGTCGCGGCCGCTGTGCGAGAACCGCGGAACCGGCCTGACGGCCATGATCGAGCAGCTGCGCCGGTCGGGCATGTCGCCGCCTCGGTTCGACGTCAGCCTCACGCGGTTCCGGGTGGTGCTTCCCAATCACAGCCTGTACGACGAGGAAACGCTGCGCTGGCTGGAGGACCTGGCGAAGGGCGAACCCGTGTCGGAGGCGCAGCGGCAGGCGCTTGCGTTCGCCCGGCACAACGGGTCGCTGACGAACGGCGACTACTGCCGGGTGGCCGGCCGCGACTCGCGCGTCGCCACGCGCGAGTTGAACGAGCTGGTGGATCGCGGGGTGCTGGAGCGCACGGGCGCGGGACGATGGTCCACCTACGCGCTTCGGGACCGCGCGGAGCCCGGCGCCGCGCCGCGGCCCCGACGGGATCGCGCGGACGAGATCATGGACCTGCTCCGATCCGCGGGCTCGATGTCGGCGCGCGAGATCGCGGCGAAGCTGGGGCTTTCGGCCTCGGGCGCCCGCCACTGGCTCTCGCGCCTGCGCCGCGCCGGGCGCATCCGCTCGTCCGCACGCACACCCACGTCACCCGAGACGCGCTACGTGCTGGAAGAGACGCGCGAAGCTTGACGACAACGGCTTGCCAATTGGCGGGCTGTTGTTGAGCAAGCTGGCGAGCCAGGTGGCGAGTGGCTCGGATCAAGACGGAACCGCGGCTCGACAACTTCGGCTTGCCAACTTGGCGAGCGGTTGGCAAGCAGTCGTCAAGCTGATTGGCAAGCAGCGGATGCCCGTGCCTCACCGAACGGGCGTTCGGAACAGCCCTGCATTACGTTGACCCTCCCCGGGGCGCGGGTTAACTTCGAAAGCTGGTCAAGTGCCAGCCGGCGCTTGCCTTGGGTTCCATCCAGCGCCGTCATTCACCCCTCGCAAGCGGCCCCATGAAGGACCTCGTAACCCTGCACGTGAACGGCGACACGCACGAGGTGGCGGTGCCCACGCACTGGACGCTGCTGGAGTCGCTGCGCTACGCCGTGCAGCTAACCGGCAGCAAGCAGGGGTGCGACAAGGGCGATTGCGGCGCGTGCACCGTATGGCTGGACGGCGTTCCCACGCTGGCGTGCATCACGCCCGTCTACGAGGCCGTCGGGCAGCGGGTGACCACGGTGGAGGGGCTGGTGGGGCTGCGGACCGCTCCGGGCGCGCCGCACCCCCTGCAGGATGCGTTCGACCTGTGCGGCGCTGCCCAGTGCGGCTTCTGCACGCCGGGGATCCTGATGAGCGCCGCGGCACTGCTGGAGGAGAACACGGCGCCCACGCGCGACGAGATCAAGGACGCGCTCAGCGGCAACCTGTGCCGCTGCACCGGCTACACCAAGATTTTGGACGCGGTGGAGATGGCGGCGGCTACGCTGCGCGAGCAGGCGGAGGTGGCGGCATGAGCGCGGAGCGGCAGGAGTTCGAGAGCGCCCGGGGCGGCGTTCCGGCCGACGAGCCGGAGGTGGCCGAGCGCGGCACCCCCGTGGTGGACCACGCGCCCTCGCACGCGGGCGAGAAGGTGAAGCTGTACGGCAGCCGCGAGGAAAAATCCGCGCCGCTGAACGTCATCGGCACGCGGCAGCGCAAGACCGACGGATTGGAGAAGAGCACCGGCCGCGCGCGCTACACCGACGACCTGGTGCTGCCGGGAATGCTGCACGGCAAGATCCTGCGCTCGCCCCACCCCCACGCGCTGATCCGGTCCATCGACACCTCCGCCGCGCTGGCGCTCCCCGGCGTGTTCGCCGTGGTCACGGGAAGCGAGATGCCCATCCCCTTCGGCATCATCGTCTGGACGCCGGACGAGAATGCGCTGGTCACGGACAAGGTGCGCTACATTGGCGATGCGGTGGCGGCGGTGGCTGCGGTGGACGAGGACACGGCCCAGCGCGCGCTGGAGTTGATCCAGGTGGACTACGAGGTGCTGGAGGCGCTGCTCGATCCGCACGAGTCCGTGCGCCGCACCGACGTGCAGATCCACGAGGCCAAGAAGGCCGGGCACAACGGCAACATCTCCAAGATCGTCAAGCTGGAGTTCGGCGAGGTTGAGCAGGGGTTGAGCGCGTCCGACGTCGTCATCGAGGGCGAGTACTTCTTCGAGGGCACCACGCACACCCCCATCGAGCCGCACTGCGCGATCGGACAGTGGGAAGCGGGCGGCGCGCCGGGCGGGCGGCTGACCGTCTGGTCATCCACCCAGGTGCCCCACTACCTGCACCGTGAGCTGGCCAAGGTGCTGGAGCTGGATCCCGCCAAGGTGCGCGTGATCCAGCCGCACGTGGGCGGCGGCTTCGGGGGCAAGAGCGAGCCGTTCGACCTGGAGTTCTGCGTCGCCAAGCTGGCGATGAAGACCGGCCGGCCGGTGAAGATCCTGTACACCCGCGAAGAGGTGTTCTACGCCCACCGCGGCCGCCACCCGTTCTACATGAAGTACCGGGTGGGCGCCTCGGCGGATGGAAAGCTCAAGGCGGTGGATGCGTGCACCCTGCTGGACGGCGGCGCGTACTCGTCGTTCGGCCTGGTGACCACGTACTACAGCGGGCAGCTGCTGACGGCGCCGTACGAGATCCCGGCGTACCGCTTCGACTCCACGCGCGTGTTCACCAACAAGCCGGCGTGCGGCCCCAAGCGCGGACACGGCAGCGTGCAGCCGCGCTTCGCCTTCGAGGTGTCGCTCGACAAGCTGGCCGAGCGGCTGGGGCTGGACCCCATCGAGCTGCGCCGGCGCAACTTCATGGGCAGCTTCCGCCGCACCGTCAACGAGCTGCGCATCACCTCCAACGGCTTCATGGAGTGCCTGGACGCGGTAGAGCGCGCCAGCGGGTGGAAGGAGCGCAAGGGGCGGATGGGGTACGGGCGCGGGCTGGGCGTGGCGGGCTCGTGCTACATCTCGGGGACCAACTATCCCATCTATCCCAACCGCATGCCGCAGTCCGCCGTGCAGCTGCAGGTAGACCGCTCGGGGCGCATCGCCGTCTTTTCCGGCGCGTCGGACATCGGGCAGGGCTCGACATCTCTCGTGGCCTACATCGTCTGCGAAGAGCTGGGCGTGCCGCTGGACTACGTGCGCGTGCTTCCGTCGGATACGGACTTCACGCCGGTGGACCTGGGCAGCTACTCGTCGCGCGTGACGTTCATGCTGGGTAACGCCTGCGTGGACGCGGCGCGGAAACTCAAGGCGCTGGTGCAGGACGCCGTGGGGGCCGAGTGGGAGATTTCTCCGAAGCGCGTGCTGCTGGCGGGCGGCCGGGCGATGGATGCGCAGGATACCGGGCGCAACATGTCCATCGTGCAGGCCTTCAACCTGGCGGAGGCCAGGCACGGGACGCTGGGCTCCGTCGGCAGCTACAACACGCCGAACGACGTGCACGGGGAGTATCGTGGCGGCACCATCGGCGCCTCGCCCGCGTACTCGTTCACGGCGCACGTGGCCGAGGTGGAGGTAGACGCGGAGACGGGGTTCGTGGACGTGAAGGCCATCTGGGTGGCGCACGACTGCGGCCGCGCGCTCAATCCCACCATCGTCGAGGGGCAGATCGAGGGCTCGGCGTACATGGGGTTCGCCGAGGCGCTGATGGAGCAGCACGTGTTCAAGGACGCGGAGCACGGGCGCGCGGGGCTTCACGACGGGCCGTCGCTGCTGGATTACCGGGTTCCCGGCTCGCTCGACACGCCCGAGCTGCAGGCGCTGATCGTGGAGTCCATCGACCCCGAGGGCCCGTACGGCGCCAAGGAGGCGGGTGAGGGGCCGTTGCACCCGTCCATTCCCGCCATCGCCAACGCCATCTACGACGCCGTGGGCGTGCGGATGGACTCGCTGCCCTTCTCCCCGCCGCGCATGTGGCGCGCGCTGCAGGAGAAAGCCGCGCGCGAGGCCGAGCCGGAGCGCATCGCGGCGGACTGAGGGTCGGGCGGGTGGATGAAGCGCCCTTCGATACGCCTCGGTGCTTCCGCGGCGCCCCCCATCCCCAGCCCTTCCCCGCAAACCGCGCGGGGGAAGGGAGCCAGCCCGGTGCGTCACGCCGACCTTTGGGAGCGGCACAAAGGCCTGTCATCCTGAGGCCGAGCCACGCCGAACCTGACCGCAAGCCGTACCTGGCGGGCCGAAGGATCTAGCGGCGGCCACGTACAAGCTGCCCGGCCTGGCTGGGGCGAATGAATTCGCGGCAACAACGGCCCGAAGTCCGCCTTCGCGGACTGCACGCGTAGTCGGGTGCGCCACGCCGACGGAAGCGCGATTCAGGTCTCCCCCTCCCCTGCGAAGCGGGGGAAGGGGGCCGGGGGGAGGGGGCTGCCGCGGCATGCATCCGGAGCTAGCCCAAATCGACGGTATCGCCCACCGCTTCCGACGCTCGTCCATCACATCGCAGCGGAATGAGCGCACCGAAATGGACACAGGCGCGCCCAATTTTTGCACGCCACTTCTGGAAACCCGCCCGGAATGTTAGCGTTCTGGACGGGCGAGCGAATCAGCCGGAGTTCCCTCGCCACGACACAGGAGGCTACGATGAGCACCGTCCGCTTGGAGCGCGAGGCAACTCTTGAAGACCTGTACAGGGTGGAGGGCAAGGCCGAGCTGGTCGACGGACGGATCGTGCACATGAGCCCGACCGGATTCCTACCGAACCGGTCCGCCTCGCGCATCTGGCGCAGCCTCGACGAGTACGAAACCGCGGTCGGGGGCGGCTACGCGGTTAGCGAGAATTCCGCGTTCGTTCTCCAGACTCCTAAGCTCCGGACCTTCTCGCCCGACGCGGCGTGGTGGGTGGGAACTCCGGTCGCCGCCGAGTTCCTGGCCGGGGCGCCGTTGTTCGCCGCCGAGGTTCGAAGTGAAAGCGACTACGGCCCCGCGGCGGAACGGGCGATGGCTCTAAAGCGCGCCGCCTACTTTGCCGGTGGCACCTTGGTGGTCTGGGACGTGGATGTGCTCCGCGAGGGCCTCGTCCGCGTGTACAGGTCTGACGAGCCGGAGCATCCGATGGTCTACGGCCGGGGTGAAGTGGCGGATGCCGAACCCGCTGTGCCAGGCTGGAGATTCCCGGTGGACGGGCTTTTTACGTAGCCGTATCCGAAGAACAGCCTAGGCTGGCGACGGAGTGCGGAGTAGCGGCAAGGGCCGCAGCGCCTACTGCGCCGTAGCCTTTCATGCTCCCGCCCTCAGCGAAGGATGAGCACGGTGCCGGCGGTGGCCTGGACGGGGAACGACTCCGCGACCGGGCCCGTGAACCACACGCGCACCCGGGCTCCCACTACGAGTTCGTCCGCGGACGCCTGAACGACGGTCTCACCGCTGCCGGCCAGCACAGCCGTGCCGGGGAGAACGGTGATGTAGGCGGCCGACTCCCTTCCGGCCACCGGCGCAGTGGCTTCCACGAGGATCCGCCGGCCAGCCTGGTTTGCGCCGGACTGCTGGATGGTCCCTTCGATGCTGGGAGCCTCGCTCGGCAGTGTGACGCCCGAAGACATGCCGCACCCGGCCGCGAGCGCCACGGCGAGAAGAATCCACATCCTGTTCATCAGCATCTCCTGATTGCGAGCCCGTCCATCATCCGAATCGCGTGCACGTCCCGGCAGCGGGTACTACTGTCCGGGCATTGGATCGCCACCACGCGTGATTGATGCCGAACATGACCGGCGGCCGCATCCGACGATGAAGGACGTTCGGTGGGCGCGGTGGACGGACGGACGGGCGGGGCCGGCGCTGCTGTTCGTGTGCGCGGTCGTGGAGGGGTGCCTCATCCCCGCGCCCACGGAGGCCGTGTTCGCGGCGTTGGCCATCGCACGGCCGCGCCGGGCGTGGGCGCCTGGCGCGCTCGCGGCGGCGGGCTCCGTGCTGGGCGGCGTCATCGCGTGGCACCTGGGCGCCACGGCCTTCGACCGCTACGGGCAGCCGCTGCTGGCGCGTTACGGGCTGATGTGCGAGTTGGAGGCGCTCGGCGCGCTGTACCGGCGGAATGCCGGCCTGGCACTGCTCACCTCCGGCTACACGCCCGTGCCGTACCTGCTGTACGGCATCGTCGGCGGCGCCACGGGCGTACCGCTGGGCACCTTCGTCGTGTTCTCTGCCCTGGGGCGGGGATCGAAGTACGCCGTCCTGGCCGGCCTGGCGCGCATCGCGGGGCCGCCGGTGCGGCGCTGGCTCGCGCGCAACCCGTGGCGGATGGCGTTTGCGGTCGCCGCCGTCGCGCTGGTCGTGCTCGGCGCCTGGATACGGTGAGGGCACCGCGCACCCGCGACGAGCGCATCCGATGGCCTGCATTGTCCCCGGAAGTGCGCCGAGTGTTCGGCCCGTGGCGGAATTGGCGCGGGGCATGCACGGTGTGTGGCTATGGCAGCGTCGAAGAACACCCCCGATCCAGCCGAAACCATCGGCACGGCGCTGAGCGCGGCCGAGCAGGCGGCCGCGCGCTTTACGGACGCAAAGACCGAGGTGCTGCACCGGCTGGCGGACGTGGACGCGGCGGTGCTGGAGATCGTGCAGCGCGTGTACGACGCCACGCCCGCTGAATTCCAGCGCTCGTTCGTGGCGAGCATCGACGGCGACGACGACGAAGAGCTCGCCCTGCCCGACTTTCTGCGCCTGCTGCTGGAACGCCCCGGCGGCAGCGAGGGGCGCTTCACCATCAGTGTGATGGAAAACCTGTACGATGACGGTGACGCGGATGAGGACGGCGGAGAAGAAGACGAGGACGACGAGTAGCAAACGACGAAGCGGCTCCCGGTGAATGCGGGAGCCGCTTCGTCGTACGATCCAGCCGCGATCCGCGCTAGGACGTGCGCGTGCGGGTGACGTTCACCGTGCGGCCACAGAAGGTGCCGGTGAGCGTGTACGATTGCGTCGCGCGGGTGAGCGTTCCCGTCAGGTCCACCGTGCAGGTGCCGGTTCCCCCCGTGGACCGCGACCAGGTGAAGCTGCCCTTCTGCGTGTGGGTGTGCACGCCGGGCACGCCATTGGTCCACGCATGGTTCCCCGTCAACTGGATGTTGGGGCTGCCCGTGATGGTGACCGTTCCCTCGCGGCGGCCGCGCGCCGGAATCGCGCACGCCGAGTCCGTGCGCGTAGCGTTCATCTGCATGGTGCCGGTGCGCGTCGCCGGGTCGCGGGTTATCGCGAGCGTCCCCTCGATGCTGCTGCCGCCACCCGCCGGACATGCGTGCTGCCGCTCGAAGCTGGTGGTGGTCGTGATCGCCGCGGCGGACGGACCGCCCGCCTCCTGCACGTTGAAGAGAGGACCGAACCCGGCGATCGCGCCGGCGGCAACCCCGTCCCAGGCAGCGGCCAGCTCCCGCGCCTCGGCTTCGCTCAGGGACGCGTCGGCGGGATCGGTGGCTCCACCTTCGCAGGCGGCGAGGGCAAGCGCGAACGGTGCGGCGAATAGCAGGGCGGTGCGGCGCATCGGGTCCTCGCGGTCGTTCGGGTGAGCGGTGGGCGAACGGGTCGCCTTCGATCGTGCGTCAGGGAATACAGCTGACCGCGCTCACGCGTTGGGTGCGGACATGGATGGTGGGTACATCCGGCGGAATGCGCAGGTGATGGCGGGTCGGATCACGGCGCGCCCTGCGCATTGCGCGCGTCGAGCCAGCGCTGCAGGGAATGCTGACTCTCGCCGGAGGGCCTTCCCGCGAGCAGGCCGGCAATGCTGATGTCTTCGTCCACGTCGGGCCAGTGCACACCCTCGCCTCGTCCGATCAGCCGCCAGCGCCCACGCTCCTCCGGCGTAGCATGCGCGAGCCGCGGATACCAGGCGAGAGGAACGGAAACCGTGCGGCCGTCCGTGAGGTCGACCATCAGCTCGGTTTCGGTCACCCGAACGCTGGTCGCCTCTACGTGACGCTCAATCGTTGAAGAAGTCATACCACGCCCCTAGCAGTCGCTCCTGGTGTTCCTCAATAAGGCTGATGATGCGATTCAGTTCCGGCCCGCCATACCCTCCGCTTTCCTGCGATCGCACCGGCGCCAGCCACACCTTGGCCTTCTTGCTCTCCCGTTCTACATGTACGTGCGGCGGCTCGTTCCCATCCGCCGCGAAGAAGAATATACGATACGGCCCACTCCGAAGAACCGTTGGCATCACCGCCTCCCCGACGTCGAACATTTCTCGGCAACGAATGGGCCAGCTTAGGCCGTCCACTCTGTTCACGCAATAGTCTTGTTGGTGTGCACAAGCTGATTTGTGGTCGTGTTTTGCACGGCCGGTGGCGGGACATGGATGAGGCACTCGGAGGCCGGATGATACCGGCACATTTGGACGGTACCCCTCGCGCGCTCGTACCACTATCTTTCATGGCTGTTACGATGCCTCTGCGATGGACGAAAACGTGGATCGATCCGCTATCCTGGCGCGCGCCGCGGCGTGCGCCTTTTTCGCTGTGTTGCTCGCTACCGCCCCGGCAGATGCACAGGATGGCGCGCGCAAGCGCCACTCCGCCGTGCGGCTGACCGGCGCCGCGCCCCAGATCGACGGCCGCCTGGACGACGAAGCGTGGGCCGCCGCGCCCGTGCTTTCCGACTTCGTGCAGAAGGACCCGGTGCAGGGCGCCGCGCCCACGGACCGCACCGAGGTGCGGTTCATGTACGACGACGATGCCCTGTACGTGGCCGCGCGGATGCACGCCGCCGACCCGCGTTCCATCCAGGCGCCCGTCACCCGCCGCGACGACGGATACCAGTCCGAGCACCTGCTGATCTCGCTGGACACCTACCTGGACCGGCGCACGGCGTACACCTTTGGCGTCACCGCGTCGGGGGTGCGGCTGGACTGGTACCACGCCACGGACAACGAGGACTCTCGCGACATGTCGTTCAACCCCGTGTGGCGGGCGGAAGCGCGCGTGGACTCGGCGGGATGGACGGCGGAGATGCGCATTCCCTTCAGCCAGCTTCGGTTCAACGACGTTCCCGCGCAGGTTTGGGGGATCAACCTGGACCGGTGGATCCCCTCGCGCGAAGAAGACGACTACTGGGTGATGATCCCGCGCGGCACGCAGGCGTGGGCCTCGCGGTTCGGCGACCTGGAGGGGATCGGCGGGGT
>NZ_DATBNB010000799.1 GCF_036554565.1 Longimicrobium sp.
GGCGATCCGCTCGCGGTGCAGCTCGGGGAGCCCGTACACCGCCTCGCGCGCCCAACCCGGCGTGTCGGCCCCCGGCACGCGCAGGTCCGCCGACAGGTCGATGGCCCTCACCCCCGCCGCGCGCGCCCGCTCCATCCACCGCGCGCTCTCGCCGTGCGGCAGGCACGACACCACGCAGTCGCACTCGTCCAGCGCCGCATCCTCCGCCTTCACCAGCGCCGGTCCCGTCGCGCCGGGCACGAGATCATCCAGCGCCGTCCCCGCCTCTGACTCCGACGTCGCCCAAGCGATTCCCGCGTGGGGGTGCCGGGCCAGGAGCCTCACCAGCTCTCGCCCCGCGTAGCCGCCAGCCCCCAGGATTCCGATTCGTGCGCTAGTATAATTATTCATGGGCTCGCAAACCTATACCAAACATCCCCCGTCGTCAACAGCTACGTTCGGGGGCCGGGTATCTCAACCGCTTTCACGCAGAGGACGCAGAGAAGACGAAGAGGACGCAGAGGGGCTCATGGCTGCCTCTGCGTCCTCTCTGTTCCCTCTGCGTCCTCTGCGTGAAACGTTCTTTTCTTCCGGCCAGCGGCTACCGCACGACCACGGTTCCCTTCATGGATGGATGGGGGTCGCAGTGGTAGGGAAAGGTGCCCGCCGCGGCGAAAGTGCGCGTGTAGATGGCCGTGGGGCTCAGCTGGCCCGAGGCCCACACGCCACCATCGGAGGTGGATGTGTGGATCTCCTGGTCGCAGTTCACCCACGTCACCGTGGTGCCCGGCGTGACGGTGATCTGGCTCTGCGCGAATGCGAAGTTGCGGATCTGCACCACGTTGGCGGGGCTGCCCTCGCACAGGTTCTCGTCCATGGCCGGTCCCGCCACGCGTTCCGAGAAGCACCCGGCCAGCGCGCCCGCCGCCACCGTGAAGGCGAACGCCGCACAGGTGAAGCTGTAGATGGCTCTTCCGATCATCGGACGATCACCACTCCCTTCATGAACGGGTGCGGAGTGCAGGTGAAGTCGTAGGTGCCGGCCTCGGAGAAGGTGTGGCTCCACCTGGCGCCCGGCTGGATCAGCCCGGAATCGAACGCGCCGCTGGTGGCGGTTACGGTGTGCGCCATCTGGTCGCCGTTGGTCCACTCCACCGTGCTCCCCGCGGGTATCTCGATGCGGGCGGGCGTGTAGGCGAAGTTCCGCATCCCCGCCCGCGTGACCGGCCCCGCGGGTGCCGCCGCGGGCGTGCTCCCGGCCACGGGCGCGGACGGCGGCGGGGGCACGGGACCCGCCACCGCGCGCGGCCCGAACCAGCGCGCCAGCGTGAGCGGAACGGTGAACTCGAACCCGTAGCGCACGTCCTCGCCGCCGAACGACATCCCCTGCAGCGTGTAGGCGTTGGAGTTGGAGGCCTGCAGCGACAGCGAGTGGGGCGTCTGCGGGATGGCCAGGTGCAGCCCCGCGCTCCACGCCACCTCCTCGCCTTCGCGCCGCTCCTGCAGCGTGGCGACGTCACCCGCCACCGCGAAGTAGCGGCTGATCTTCAGCGTTCCCCCGCCCGCGACCGCGTACCGGCGCGCGCCCGCTTCCATCGGGTCCGAGAGGACGCGCCCGGACGCCACCAGCCGCAGGCCGGCAAAGCGCCGCGCCACGGAGACCTCTCCGTCCACCCCGTTCGCCGCGTTGTTGAACGCCACCTGCGCGCCCAGATCGGCGGGGGCGCCGCGGTCCTGCGAGAACAGCTGGTGGCGGCCCCAGAGCTCCCACTCGTTGGGAAAGCCCGGCGCGAGCGCCGAGTTGGTGGCGTAGTGCAGCCCCGCGGTCATCCGGTACGGCAGCCCCGCGGCCACGGTGAAGGTGGGCACGTTCGCCACCTTTCGCGTCGGCGCCGGGCTGCTGCTGAACCGGTGCAGAAAGTGGAAGTACAGGGTGCCCGGGTTGCCCACCCAGGCACCCGACAGGTTGGGCGGGCGGTCCAGCAGCGACTGGGCCCGCGCGCCGGCGGGAGCGGCCAGGGCGGCGAGCAGAACGGCCAGCGCGGCGCGGCGGATGGGGATCACCTTGCCTCCAGGGTTGTCCCGGCGGGCCGCGCGGGCCCGCCGGGTGGGGTGGATGCGGCTCACTGGACGGTGATCACGCCCTTCATGTTCATCCCCGCGTGGGGCATGCAGAAGTACTCGTAGCGGCCGGCGGGCACCCCGGCGAAGGTGATCGTGTAGCTGTCGCCCGCGTTCATCATCAACGCGCCGGAGAGCGGCTGGATCTGTCCCGCCATCGCGGCGCTCAGGCGCGCCTCGGCGGCGTCGGGTACCTTGGCGGGATCGAACGCCACGTTGTGCGGACCGCCAGCCACGGTGGTGAAGCGGATGCGGTCACCCGCGCGGATGGTCAGGTTGGCCGGCTCGAACCGCGCCGACGTGCCGTCCAGGATCATCTTCACCTCGTGGGTGGCCGGCGGCGGCGCGGGGGTCTCCGCGCGGGCGGTCATCGCGGCTGCGGGCGCCAGGGCGGCGGCG
>NZ_DATBNB010000800.1 GCF_036554565.1 Longimicrobium sp.
GACGGCCGCATTGCCGACGCCAAGCTCCAGACGTGGTTCGAGGGACCGGTGGAGTGCTTCCTGAAGCTGGTGGAGGCCGCCAAGAACTACCCGGCAGTCAAGAGCCAGTGGATCGAGTTCCTGGGCGAGCACCCCGACGCCGTCACCGAACGCGTAGAGACGGTCCCGCAGCCGAGCTGACCGGGAAGGAACGTCGTTTCACGCAGCGGCCGCAGAGATGAAAGAGAGGACGCAGAGGAACCACTTTCGGTTCTCCGCGTCCTCTCCGTTTTCTCTGCGTCCTCTGCGTGAAACGTTCTGTTACTGCGGAGCGTTCACGATCGCCACGGGACAGTGCGCGTTCATCAGGATGCGCTCCACGCGGGGCCCAAGGAACAGGCGGTCGGAGCCGGGACGCAGGTCCGTGCCCAGCACGATCAGGTCTACGCCCTCTGCCTCGGCGTAGCGAAGGATCGTCTGGTCGGACTCGCGCGAACACAGCACCTCGCCCGTGGTGCGCACCTCCTGCACCTCGCCGCGCTTCACCAACTCGTCGACGATGGCGCGCGCCGCCGGCATCTCCACCTCCAGCATGGTTTCGCGGTTGTGCGCCCGCGTGCCCTCGGGCTCACGCACCACGTGAAGCACCACCGCCTCGGCCGACGAATCCGAGAGCATGAAGCCCACGTCGGCGGCGTTGCGCGAGGCGATGGAGCCGTTGGTGGGGATCAGCACGCGCTGCGGCGGCCAGTGGTAGTCGCTCAGCCGCCCCTTCACCACCAGCGTGGGGCAGGGCGACACGCGCATCACGTAATCCACCAGCGGGTTGAACAGCTCGCGCGAGCTCGGGTCCACGTTCGAGGCGCCCAGCAGCAGCAGGTCGTAGTCCTTTTGCGCCTCGTCCAGGATCACGTCGCCCACACGCCCCTCGACGATCTTGCGCGTGACGTCGATCCCGGGAAACAGCTCCGCGATGCGGTCCAGGTGCGCCGCCGCCTCCTCGCGCGTGCACCCGTCGCGAACGGTGAGCAGCGTAAGCGCCAGCGGCTCGTGCGAGTGCATCTGCGTGACGAGCTGCGCCTCCAGCGTCATGATCGACCGGCGCTCGTTGGTCACGCAGCGCACGGGAAGCAGCACCCGCCGCACGGCCCCCAGCAGGCTGGTTTCGGCCGCCTCTTCGCGCTGAAGGCGCCGCATCTCGTTCTCGCCGGGGCGGATGTGCGAAAGCGTCCATCGCAGCAGCGGAGGGGCCATGACCGAAGTGGTGATGGCCATCACCACGATGATGGAGAACATCTCCTGCGAAAGGATGCCCAGGCTCAGGCCGATGCTGGCGATGATGATCTCCATGGCACCGCGGGCGTTCAGCCCCACCCCGAAGCTGAGCGCCGTCCAGTGGTCGCACCGGGCAAAGAGGCGGGTCGCGAAGTAGCCGCCCACCACCTTGCCGAAGCTGGCGACCAGGATCACCAGCAGCGTGATGACGATCAGCCGGGGCTCCAGCAGGCTGCGCGCGTTCACCTTGAGCCCCGCCACCGCGAAGAAGATGGGGGCGAAGATGCCGATGGCCATCTGCTCGATGTGCTCGGGAATGCGGTGCGGAAGGCGCGGCAGCTGCCCCAGCAGAATTCCCATCACGAAGGCGCCCAGCATGGCCTCGAGCCCCAGCGCCTGCGCCACCGAGCCCCACGCAAAGGTGAGCACCACCACGGCCGACAGCATGCGGAAGTGGCTTCCCATGCGGTCCTGTACCACCGCGATGGTGCGTGCCACCAGCCACCTGGCCGCGGTGAAGCTCACGACCATGAACAGCACCACCTTGCCGACGGACCAGGCCACCGCCCCCGCCTCCAGTTCGCCGCTGCGCGCCAGCCCCACGACGACGGACAGCAGCATCCACCCCACCGCGTCGTCGGCCATGCCGGCGGCGATGATGGTCTGGCCGATGTCGCGGCGCATCAGGTTCAGGTCCAGCAGCACCTTGGCGATCACGGGGATGGCCGAGATGCTCATGGCCGTCGCCAGGAAGAGCGCGAACACCAGGCGCTGGCCGTTGTCGGCCAGCAGCGCGCCCGGCAGGTACTGCCCCAGCATGAAGCCGGTGGCGAACGGCACGATGATGCCGCCCGCCGAGGCCGCCAGCGCCGTCCGCGAGTGGCGCCGGATCAGCCGCAGGTCCGTTTCCAGCCCGGTGAGCAGCAGCAGGAACATGGCCCCGAACAGGCTCACCACCTCCAGCAGGTGGCCGCTCTCCGGCGTCTGCGGCACGATCCAGTGCCCCACGGCGGGAAAGAAGCCGCTGAGCAGCGACGGGCCCAGGACGATGCCCGCCAGGATCTCGCCCACCACGGTGGGCTGCCCGAACCGCTGGGCCAGCTCGCCCAGCAGCCGGGCACAGGCCAGCAGCAGGGCAATCTGGATGAGAAGAACGAGGACGTCGTGATGCGGAGCGGCCGTAAACGCCTGCATGCGAACCGTTTGCGAGCTGAGTGGCGTGCGCCCGCGCCTGCCGCGGCAACACGGGTCGGTCGGCGGCGCTCGTGCAAGGACCCGGCCCCGTGATGCGCATTCGCGTAACAGCCGCGCAAGGCAGTTGACAGGCGGGGCTGTGCGTGCTAGATTAGGTCCTGCGACAGAGAGGCCAGAGGACTGAGAAGACCTGGGGCGCGCTCGCTTCCCGGGTCTATTTCGTTTCCTGGAGCTCTCTATCGTGGGTCGGCGCGGCGGCCATGACACCCGCGCGCAGCACAGGCGATCAGGTTCGGAAGTCCCGCAACCTCGAGAGTCGGTCAACAAACACGGAGTTACGGGATGCGTACGACTGGGACCGTCAAGTGGTTCAACGACAGCAAGGGCTTCGGCTTCATCACCCCCGAAGATGGCGCGAAGGATTGCTTCGTCCACCACTCGGCCATTCAGGGCCAGGGGTTCCGCACGCTCGCCGAGGGTGAGCGCGTGGAGTTCGATGTGGTGCAGGGCCAGAAGGGCCCCGCTGCCGAGAACGTCACCCGCGTCGGCTAAGCCACAGCGGTACTGACAGAAAGGGCCGCCCCGGCAACGGGGCGGCCCTTTTTTCGTGCCGTCGGAGAAACAAAGACACGACTCAAGTGTGACGGAGCGCAGGGAATGCACGAAGCCCGGATGACTCGTGGAGTCGTCCGGGCTTCCGCGTGGGCCCTGAAAAGTGGAGCGGCGCTTACCGCGGCGCTACCAGCACGTTCGAGGCGGCCGCGAAGAACGGCTTGGTGGTGGGGTCGTCGAGCTGAATCTGCAGCAGGCGGCTGCCGTCACCCGTCTTGCCCAGCAGCGCGGTGACCACGCCCTGGCCCGCCGTGCAGAATACGTGTTCGCCCACCGCGGGCGTACGGTCCGTCGCCGAAATCCAATCCGGCCGCGCCTCGTGGTTCACGAAGAGATCCTCTTCGCGGATGCGCCGAATGCTGTTGCCGATCGCCATTCCACTTCCTCCGTGTTCGTGCGATGGTGCGGGCGTGTGGCCCGCGGGCTCACTTGTGGCGGTACGTGATCCGGCCCCGGGTCAGGTCGTACGGGGACAGCGAAACCGTGACGCGGTCGCCCACCATCACGCGGATCTTGAACTTGGTCATCTTCCCCGCCCCGTAGGCCAGAACGATGTGCCCGTTCTCCAGCACGACCCGGTACTTGCGGTCCGGGAGCACTTCCGTCACCTGCCCCTCTACGACGATTCCCTCTTCCTTG
>NZ_DATBNB010000801.1 GCF_036554565.1 Longimicrobium sp.
GCTTTCGCCCGGACGCGCCGCGGCTGGAGGCGGCCGTGCCCGCGGCGGAGTGCGTGCTGGTGACCGCCGGCACGCCCCTCCCCGGCTGGGGCGACGTCTTCGCCGCGGCGGAGGGCGGGCGATGAGCGCGGCCCTCCTGCACCGCCGGCTGACGGCCGGGATGGCGTTCGCGGCGCTCCTGGCGTACGCCGTGGGCGCCGGGTGGACGCTGGACGTGGTGGCCAGCGCGCTGGGGCTGGCGGTGGCGATGGTGCGCCTGCCGCCTCCCTCGTGGGGTCCTTCCATCGAGCGGGCCACGCGCATCGTGATCGTAGCGCTCTGCCTGTGGATGCTGTACGTGGCGTTCGTGGTGGTCGGCGACTTCATGCCCGCCGTGATGGCGATGCTTCTCGTTTTGCTCGGGGGCGAGGCGCTGCGCCCGCTGGAGGCGAAGAACGACGGGCGGCTGTACCTGCTGGCCTTTGCGCTGATGATCGCCGCGACGGCGTACTATCCGGGGCTCGCCTTCGCCGCGGCGTTCGTCGGGTTCGTCGTCCTCTCCACCCTGGCGATGATGGTGGGCTCGCTGCGCCGGCAGGCCGAGCGCTTCGACGCGCCCGGCGTGCGGGTGCCCCGGCGCACGCTGGCCGGCGCGGCCGCGCTCTCGGCGGTGACGCTGCTGGTGAGCGTGGCGTTCTTCGTCATCTTCCCGCGCCTTCCGCGGCAGTGGAACGTGCAGGGGCGTGGCGGAGCGGGCGATGTGATGGCGGGCTTCGGCGACGGCGTGTCGCTGGGCGAGCACGGCGGGCGGCTGACGTCGAACCCGGAAGTGGCGTTCCGGGTGGAGTTTCCGGACGGCACCCCGGTGCACGCCGAGGCGACGTACTGGCGGGGCCGCTCGTTCGACCGCTTCGACGGGGTGCGCTGGACCCGCACCCGCGGCCTCCCCGGGCAGGTGTACGGGTCCGACTACGCCCGTCGCTGGGGCGGCCCCACGCGCAGCGCGCGCATCTTCGGCGGGCCGGCGGGTGCCGACGTCCTTTTCGGCCAGCACCCGGTGATTACCGTGCAGCCTCGCTCGGCCATCCGCGTGCGCCAGGACGCCACGGGCGACCTGCGGTACTTTGGCTCCGACGAGCCGGTGTACACCGTTACCTCGGGCCGCGAGCTGCCCCCCGAGCGCCTGCTCGCCAACAGCCCAGAGGACGATTCGCCGCTGGTTTCGGCGTACCTGCAGCTTCCGCGGCTGGCCCCCGCCGTCCGTGCCCTGGCAGACTCGCTGACGCGCGGACAGCCGTCGCGGGTGGGCAAGGTGCGCGCGGTCGCGGCGTACCTGCGAACCTTCGAGTACTCGCTGGAGCTTCCCGAGACCCGGCGCGACGCCACCATCGAGGGGTTCCTCTTCCGACGCCGCGCGGGCCACTGCGAGTACTTTTCGAGCGCGATGGTGGTGATGCTGCGCTCGGTGGGCATCCCTGCCCGCAACGTCACTGGGTTCCTGGGCGGCGAGTGGAACGAGTTCGGGGCGTACCTGGCCGTGACGGGAAACGACGCCCACTCGTGGGTGGAGGTATGGTTTCCCGCGCTGGGCTGGGTGCCGTTCGATCCTACGCCGCCGTCGCGCAACACGCTGGTGGACCAGCGGACGGGGACGGGATGGTCGTGGCCGGCCCGCTTCTGGTTCGACGGGCTGGAGCATCGCTGGTACAAGTGGGTGCTGGATTACAACCTGGAAAGGCAGCTCGCGGTGTTTCGCGGCCTCGGCGACCTGTTCAGCCGCGGCAGCGGAGACAGCGCGCCCTGGTCCCGCGGCCGGCGGCCGGGTGCGCCCGGGGTTCCGCCGCTGGTGGCGCTCGCGGTGGGACTCCTCGTCGCCGGCGCGGGGGTGATGTGGATCCGGCGTGGACGCATGGGGCCGCGGTCGGCCGAAACGCGCAGCTACCTGGCGTTGCGGCGGGCGTACGAGCGCGCGCGGCTCGGCGGCGCCGCGGGGCCGATGGACTTCGCCGAACGGCTGGAGCGGGAGCGCGCGCCCGGCGCGGCGGCGGCGATGGAACTGGTGCGCCTGTACGTTCGCGCGCGATTCGGCGGTGAGGACATCGGCCTTGAGGGCCGCGAGTGTATGGACCGGGCGCTGCGAGAGGCCCGTGCGGCCCTTCGCGCCGCCCGCCGCCGGCCGCAGCCGAACGACGATCCGCCACCAGGAGACTCGACGAATCCGCCCACCGAAAGCGAGGATGAGCTGCGTCGGAGGAGAGGGTGGGAGCCGGCCGGGGTGTAGGCTCCAAGCTGCCGGTTCAACACACCCTTGTCATCCTGAGGCCCAGGCGAACGATACTGGCCCGCAGCACCAACCTCGCGGGCCGAAGGATCTAGCCTGGGGCACGTACAAGCCGGGGCGCGGCAGCGGTCACGGTAGCCGAGGCCTCGGCGGCCGTGGGGCCCTCACCCCGCCGCGCTGACACGCGAGCGACCCTCTCCCACACACAGCGTGGGAGAGGGGGTACACCCCGGTCGAGTGGGCGGGGCCAAGCCGAAGCGCGGTCGAATTCTCCCTTTCCCCCGCTTGCGGGGGAAAGGGCCGGGGAGAGAGGGCCGCCCGGGGCATGCGCCGGGTATTTCGAAGCGCACTGATTCTCGTCCGCGTTCCCAGTCGAGTTCGCCGGGTCCGCCGAAGCGCAGTTCAGGTCTCCCCCTCCCCGGCGCAGCGCGGGACGGGGGCCGGGGGGAGGGGGCTCCCGCCGCATGCGAGGCAGCCTATCGAACCCCGCCGAAGTTGCGTCCACTCCCCACCCGCGCATCCATCTCCATCCCTAACCGGATGCGCCATCAGCACCTGCGGCGTTGCCAGATCGTTTTCAGCCGCCGCATTCTTTGACCCGAACAAATCCCCAAGACACTAAACGCCAATCTGCCATTATATTCTGCACCGTCACGCGTATCACGGCGTGAGCACGATAATGGCAGATACGCCGCGCATTGCGGGCTTCTGCCGCCGCCCAGCCGGCCCCAGCGGCCCGCGTTCTGAGTCACCCCCCTGAGAGGCGAGGATGGACCAAAAGCGCTACGAGGTGGAAATCACGTTCCGCCAGACGATCCGCTATGCCGTGGACGCCGTGAACAAGAAAGTCGCCGAAAAAGCCGCGCTGGACCGGTGGAAAGCCGGCGACGAAGCCACCCTGGTGGGCAGCGAATGCTGCGACGTCGTTGCCGTGCACACCGATGCGGTGCCCTGCGACGACCGGTGCGAGAAGGACGCCCGCGACGCCTACCGCTACCTTCGCGACCGCGAGCTGGTGCTGGAGATGCTCGACGAAGACCAGTTCAACCCCACCGTTCACGACGCCGTTTCCGCCGAAGAAGTTGCCCTTCACCTGCACTGGAAGCGCCACGGCTCCAGCGTCGAAGGACACCCGGACACCCCCCGCGCCGCCCGCGCGCTCGACCGCCTCTGCGCCGAGCGGCGGGTGGTTTGCTTTACGCGCGACCGCGTCCGTGCCGGCGAAAAGGGCGAGATCCGCCTGTACTGCACGCCCCAGCACCTGGCGCTGCTTTCGTCCATGATCCTGGACGAGGAGCCGGTCGCCGCCGGAGCCGCGGCCTGACCGCCTGACGGCTTCCCATCTCAAGAGCCGGGCGCGGGCTCGCAGGGT
>NZ_DATBNB010000802.1 GCF_036554565.1 Longimicrobium sp.
CCTTCTCACGCTGTTCGCGTTGGTGGGCCTGCCGCTGGCCATCTTCGGCGTGCTGGCCGAGGACGTATGGGACGAGGGCGGGCTGGCGTGGGACGAACCGATCCTTCGCTGGGCACACGCCCATGGCACCCCGGGCCGCGACGCCGCGATGGATTTCGTCAGCGACATCGGGTACTCCTACGGGGTGATCCCCCTAGCGTTCGTGATTTTCATCGCGCTGCTGGTGGTGCGCCGCCGCGGCAACGCGCTGTTCTTTGCCGTGGCCATGGCCGGCACGGGCGCGCTGAACCAGGGCGCCAAGCTGTTCTTCCGCCGCGACCGGCCGGATCTGTGGCTTTCTCCCTCACCTGCGCCGGAGCACACGTACAGCTTTCCCAGTGGGCACGCGATGGGGAGCATGGCGCTCGTCGCCGCGCTGGCGGTGCTGGCGTGGCCCACGCGGTGGCGCCGGTGGCCCATCATCGTGGGCGGTGCGTTCACCTTGCTGGTGGGCTTCTCGCGCGTGTACCTGGGCGTGCACTATCCGTCGGACGTGGCGGCCGGATGGTGCGCGTCGCTGGGATGGGTGCTGGGGCTCAGCCAGATCGCGTACGGCCGGGCGGGCAAGCCGTCGCCCCGCGCCACCCCCGCCGCCGCCGGCCCAGACCCGGTGGAGGAACCCGCGCCGGCGGGCCCCGCCGGGGGCGACTGAAGTCGCGGCTGGAACAGCACAAAGTCCGCATGCGCGGACTGCACGCGTAGTCGAGCGTGCGAGGCATGCGGGCGAATGAATTCGCTGCAACAACCACACGATGTCCACCTGCGTGGACTGGCCTGCCGGGTTGTGGGTTGCAGCATGCGGCGCGCCCGGTGCTCCGTGCAGTTCTCCCCTCTCCGCATGCGCAGCATGCGGAGAGGGGCCGGGGGAGGGGCCATCCGAGGCATGCGAGGAGCCTTATCGAACCTCGTCGTCCAGCTCGCGCGTCATTTCGATCATCGTCGGGCGGAAGCCGGCGCGCGCGAACAGGCGCTGGGCGGCTTCGTTCTGCACGGCCGTAAAGAGCACGGCTTGGCGAACGCCCCGCGCCCGGAGCGCCGCCATCGTGGCATCCACCAGCATGCGGCCGATGCCGTGCGCGCGATGGGCGGGGTCGACCGCGAGGTCGTGCAGCACGCCGGCCGGCCCGCGCAGCGCCAGGAAGTCGGTGCCCTCGATCGCCGCGTACGTGTAGCCGACCACGTCGCCATCCCGCTCCGCCACCAGGACGACGGCGTCCGGCTGGTCCAGTAGCGCCCCGAGGAAATCAGCGTACGCGGCTTCGATGTCCGGCGGGGGCGGGATGAATCGCCCTGCGTCGAACGCGTGGTGCACGTGGACTAGCAGCGCGCCGAGCCGGCCCAGGGCAGGGACGTCCGCGGGCGTCGCAGGGCGGACGAGGGTGGCGGTGTCGGATCGCTGCATGGGATGGACAGTCATCAGGCTACCACGGCTCCACGCAGTAGCGCAGCCAGAGGACGTCGTCTGCGCGCCGCTCCACGGAGTCGAGCGCCAGCCGGTACCGTGGTGCATCGTCGTCGGTGAAGTCGAAAACTGCGGGCGTTCCCATCCGTCCATCCACCACGGGCGCGAGCAGGACGCTCACCTCGTCCACCAGCCCCGCGCGCAGCATCCCGCCGTTGATCTTGCCGCCGCCCTCCAGCATCAGCGTCCGCACGCCGAAGCGCGAGGCGACCTTCTCCAGCGCGTGCGACAGGTCCACCTCGCGCGCGCCCGCCAGGATGTACGAGACGCCGCGCTCGCGCAGGAACGCCAGGTACTCGTCGGACACGCGCTGCGAGAGGATCGCTACCACGTGGTCACCGTCGATGTCGTTGGTGTCCCACGCCAGGCGCTCGCTGGAATCCACCGCGAAGGCGAACGACTCGTGCTCGCCCGGCGCGCGGAAGTCCTCGCGCGGCGCGCCGTCGTGCTCGCGCGCGACCTGGGCGCCGGAGCGCGTGCCCTGGGCGAAGTGCGCCTCCATGGTCACGCGGCCGCAGAGCCACGCATCCGGCTCGTAGCTTTCGTGCACCACTTCGTACTGCCGCCGCCCCTCGTGGGATTGCGGCCAGCCGTCGGTGAGAATTCGCCCATCCACCGAGGCCATCATGTGGCAGATCACGCGCGGACGCGATGCCGCCGTCATCGGCCCACCTGCGCCTGCCCAGCCGCGTCCGCCGCGCGGAACCAGTCGACGATCGCGGGCATGTTCGCCTCGAATCCGCCGGGGATGAACACGTTCAGCGCCCCTGCGCGGCTGGCGGTGCGGTTCTCGAAATCGTGCGTCACGCCGGCGGGAATGCGCAGAAAGGTGCCCGCGGCGGCGTCCACGTGCTGGTCGCCGACGAGAAACGTCATGGTTCCCTCGATCACGTAGAACAGCTCTTCGTTGCCTTCGTGCGAGTGGGCGCCGGGCCCGGGCCGCCCCGCGTCTACCCACCAGATGGATACGGAGTACCGGTTGTCCGTTTCGTCGCCATCGGCCAGGAAGACGCTGTGCATGGGGCCGCAGGGATAGTGGCGGCCATCCCCCGGCGGCACCACGATGACGCCTGCGGGCAGCGCGTGGGTGATCATCGACATCTCGACGTCTTCAGCTGCAAGGTTTGGAGCGCAGGCCCGGGGTTTACCAGATCCGCACCCGCTCCTCCGGCGCAAGGTACAGGGTTTCTCCGGGCCGGACCGAGAACGCATGGTACCAGGGATCCAGGTTCCGTACCGTGAGGGCGCGGAAAGGGCCCGGGGAGTGGCCATCGGTAAGGATGATCTGGCGGAGGAGGGGCTCGCGATACTTCGTGCGCCAGGTCTGCGCGAAGCTCAGGAAGAACTGCTGGTCGCCCGTGAGCCCGCCCACCACCGGCGCCTCGCGGCCGCCCAAGGAGGCCCGCCACGCGTCGTACGCCGCGGCCAGCCCGGCCAGGTCGGCGATGTTCTCGGCCAGGGTAAGGGTGCCGTTGATCGCCACGTCCGGCAGCGGGCGATAGGCATCGTACTGCCGGGCGAGACGGGCGGTCGCGGCGCTGAAGTGGGCCGAATCTTCCGGCGTCCACCAGTTGCGAAGCCGCCCCTGGCTGTCGAAGGCCGCGCCGATGACGTCGAAGCTGTGGCTGACCTCGTGGCCGATGATGGCGCCGATGGCGGCGTAGTTCATGGCGTCGGGGCGAGCCGGGTCGAAGAACGGCGGCTGCAGGATGGCCGCGGGAAAGTTGAGCGCGTTCATGGCGGGCATGTTGAACGCGTTCACCTGCTGCGGCGTGGGGGTCCACTCGTCGCGGTCCACGGGGCTGCGCAGCTTCTCCAGCGCCTGGCGGTACGCAAAGCGCTCCAGCCGCTCCGCGTTCCCGTAGGCATCGTCGGCGCGCAGGTCCAGCCCCTGGTAGCTCGGCCAGCGATCCGGGTATCCCACGCTGACACGGATGGTCCGGAGCTTCGCCTTCGCCTCGGCCCGGGTGGCCGGCGCCATCCAATCGAGCGAGTCGATGCGCCGGTCGAACGCCAGGATGATCGCCGCCACCATCTCTCGCGCGCGCTCCCTGGCATCGGCGGAGAAGTAGCGCTGGACGTACTCCCGTCCCACCGCAAAGCCGAGGGCGGCGCTGGTGGCCTGCACCGCCCGCCGCTCGCGGCCGGAGCGCTCTGGGGTGCCACCCAGCGTCTTTCCGAAGAACTCGAACGCCTCACGGTCCACGGCGGCCGGGAGCACGGCGGCCCGGTGCTCCACCGCGTGGTAGGCCAGGAGCGCCTTCCACGACTCCAGCGGCTCGCTCGCCACCAACGCCGAGATCCGCCGGATCGCGCCGGGGTGCCACGCCACGATGGAGTCCAGGCCAGCCAGCTGCGCCGCAGAGAGAAAGGTGTTCCAGTCCAGCCCGGGCGCCAGGGCGCCGAGGTCGCCGACTGCCCAGTGGTTGTTCCCCTTTACCACGTCCCAGGTGTCCTCGCGCGAGGCGTGAAAACGGGCGATGCGCGTTTCCAGCGCGACCACCGAGTCCGCCTTCGCCGCCGCGCCCGGGACCCCGGCGAGCGTCAGCATGCGCGCGACGTGGGCCCGGTAGGCGCTTCGGATGTCCGCCATCCTGGGCGACGGGTCCAGGTAGTAGCTCCGGTCGGGCATGGCGAGCCCGCCCTGCAGGAGCGCGGCGGAGTTCCGGGTGGGCTGGTTGAAGTCCTGGTCCACCCAGAGCCCGAAGACGTTGTCGGTGAAGAGGTCGCCTTCGTTGATGACGTCCACGTCCGCGCGGAGTGTTTCGCCCATGAAGCGGGCGAGGGCCCCGCGGTCATTGATGGCCTCGATGCGCGCCAGGAGCGGCTGCAGCGGCGCCATTCCCCGGGCCGCGATGGCCGCGGTGTCCACGAAGGCGGCGTAGAAGTCGCCGATCCGGCGCAGGTCGGAGCCCGCCGGCGCCTCCGCCGCCGCGGCCGCCCGGACCAGCGCGGTAAGCTGCTCGTCCGCGCGCCGGCCCGCGATGGCGAACGCGCTGACGCCGCCCCGGTCGGCGGGGATGGTCGTCTGCCGCTCCCACGTTCCATTGGCGTAGCGGTAAAAGTCGTCGCCCGGCCGGACGGAGCGGTCCATCCCCGCGGCATCGAGGCCCGGGATGACCTCCTGCGCCCGCAGCGGGGCCGCCGCGGCGATCCCCAGGGCGAAGGCGATGGCGACGCCCGTGGGCAGCGCGTTGGTGATCATCGACATCTCGAAGTCCTCCAGCTCGAATGGTATGGATCGCGACGGGCGATTGCATTTCCTTTTCGCTGCGGCAAAGGATCTCTTTTGCCGCTGCAAATCGGTAGAAATGCCGCGGCGCATCCCTCGTTCCTCCCTGCAGGGCAGTAGTTTCAGCCCGCAGGGGGACACGAAAAAAGCGCAATAATTAGGTTATCGGGGCAGGCGGAGTTATCCTTTGCGATGCAGTTCATCCTTCATAATTCCGCAAGGAGCTTCAATCATGTCCAAAGTGATGGTTCATCACGCCGGTCCGCTGCCCATCGATGTGCAAACCACCTGGCCCGGCAACGAGTCCCTGCTGATCGCGGTGTCGGGCTCCGCCTACGCGAAGAGCCCCAACACCATGCTGACGGTACAGGTGCAGTTCGGCGGCACCACGTTGGCGACGATGCAGATCTGGGCCAACGCGGCCAGCACGCACATGGCTTTTCCCACGACGTTCTTCACCGTCCCCGGTACCATCGGTCCGGTGCACATTGGCCTGGTCGCCGGCGACGGCACGCTCACCGACGTGAACGACATGTTCACGGTCGCCGTAATCTACTGATCTCCAACCGGATGACGGTCGTCGGCGGAGTTGGACGTTTCCCGCCGCCGCGATCCTCGTCTCCCGCCGCGGCGCTCAGCGGTCGACCATCTTCTGCGAGTTCTCGGAGTAACGCGCGCCCTGCACGGTGATGTGCGCGGCGGCGCTCTCGATCTCCTGCAGGTCGTCGGGCGTCAGCTCCACCGAGGCGCCTCGCAGGTTCTCTTCCAGCCGATGCAGCTTGGTGGTGCCGGGAATCGGCACGATCCACGGCTTTTGCGCCAGCAGCCAGGCCAGCGCCACCTGCGCGGGCGTGGCCTGCTTCTCCCCCGCGAGCCTCGCCAGCAGGTCTACCACCGCCTGGTTCGCCTTGCGGTTCTCGGGAGAGAAGCGCGGGACGGTGTTGCGGAAATCGTTGCTGTCGAACGTGGTGCTCTCGTCGATCTTTCCCGTGAGGAAGCCCCGTCCCAGCGGGCTGAAGGGAACGAAGCCGATCCCCAGCTCCTCCAGCACGGGCAGGATCTCTTCCTCCGGCTCGCGCCACCACAGCGAATACTCGCTCTGCAGCGCGGTCACGGGCTGAACGGCGTGCGCGCGGCGGATGGTGCGCCCGCCCGCCTCCGACAGGCCGAAGTGCCGCACCTTCCCCTCCGCGATCAGCTCCCTGACCGTCCCCGCGACCTCTTCGATGGGCACCTGCGGGTCCACCCGGTGCTGGTAGAGCAGGTCGATGGTTTCCACGCGCAGCCGCCGGAGCGAATCGTCGGTCGTGCGGCGGATGCTCGCGGGCTGGCTGTCGAGCGCGCCCGTCGGCTTGCCATCGGCGTCGAAATCGAAGCCGAACTTGGTGGCGATCACCACCTGCTCGCGGAAGGGCGCCAGGGCCTCGCCCACGACGTCCTCGTTGGTGAACGGGCCGTAGACCTGCGCCGTGTCGAAGAACGTTACGCCACGCTCCACCGCCGCACGGATCAGCGTGATCGCCTGCTGCCTCTCCACTGCCGGCCCGAGCGCGAAGCTCAGCCCCATGCAGCCGAGGCCGAGGGCGGAAACTTCCAGGCCGCTGCGCCCCAGCGTGCGCGTCTGCAGCGCCGTACTTTCTCCACTCATCGTCGGGCTCTCGTTCTCTGTATCAAACGCCTGCTGACGCCGCTTACTGCAGCGGCACGAACGCAAGGCCGTTGTTGGGATTCATCGGAATCACGAGCTGGTTCGCGCCCGCGTCGTAGCACATGGATGCGGCGCTCGGAATGTTGCGGGCGATGAGCTCGGCGGGCGTGCCCGGGCGGATGCGCGAGACGCCGCCCAGCGTGACGCTGCTCAGGTACTTGGTCCCGTCGGGCATGATGACGAGGCCGTCGCTCCCCGCCTGCGCCGCATTCTCCGTCTTCACCAGCCGACCGGCCGGCGAGAACGTCAGCACCTCGGGGTTGCCCATGTTGGCGACGACGACGTTGCCCTGCGGATCGATCGCGACGCCGTTGGGCTGGCGGAGCGGCGCCCCCTGCACGAACACCGATGCCGTCCCATCCAACGCGATCTTCCACACCCGCCACGACGCCGGGTCCGGGTTGTCGCCGAAGTCGCCGGTCTGCGTGGCGTAGACCACGCCATCGTCCGCCACCTCGATGTCGTTGAGCCAGGGCGCGCCCTCCACCCGCATTTTCGCCGGCCGGCACGCCGGTGCGCAGATCGAAGCGGCGGATGACAGCCACGCTTGGCTCGTCCGCGCGGGTGCCGCCGTCGCGGTCGGCCACGTACAGCATGCCGCGCGCGATATCGCTGCCGTACGGCTCGTTCAGCACCAGCGCCGGCGTCAGCCTCGGGCGCTCCGCCTGGCCCTGCACCCCGATCCAGCGGGCGGTGTGCACCGATCCATCGTGGTTGATGAACGACACCCAGGCGTCGTTGGCCCGCACGTTCTGCGGAACGCCGCGGTTCGGCACCACTATCACCCCGCGCTCCGCGTCGTACGAGCAGCTTTCCGCGGAGAAGATGGCGCCGAACACCTTCACGCTGGACGAGATCGCCTCGAACTCCCGCCCGGGCGTGACGGTGGCCGGAATGCCGAGCGGATTGCCCACCGAGTAGGGCCGCACGCTATCCGCCTGCTGCGCGGCCACCGGGGCAGCGAAAAGGCTGATGACGAAGCCGGCTGCCCGGCTAAGGGAAACTGCTCGCAGCATGTTCGATCTCGCGGATGTCGTCGTTGCGGTTCCGCCGCACAGCGTAGGGCAGACCCTCCCGCGGCGCAATGTCGGACAGCTCTATACCTTTCGTGAGCGCGTACGCTCCCGAGGACGAACGCAGCGTGCGGCTCACCGGGATGCGGGAGCGGCGGAGCGAGGTGCAGGCGGTGATCGTGGCGGTGGGGGAGATGGCGGGCCGGCGCGGGGCACGCTGCACTGAACGCGTGTCAACGCCGTGGAACAACTCGGCGTTGCGCTCGCGTCGTAGCGCTTACGGTAGCTGATGAGCACACGCGGCGCGCGCCACAGCAGGCGCAGCCAAGCGAGTAGCCTACCTCCACAGCCAGCCCCACAGCAGCACGCGAAGTCGCCAGTTCCGGCTGCGCTGGGCGTAAACACGACGTTCACGCATGCTGGTGGACCGAGGTGGGGCAGCGATCAACGCGCGGCACCACGCGTGTGGGCCTAAGCGGTGACGCGGGCATCGCGTTCGATTGCGCGAACGCGGTGCGCATTCGGTGACCTCGCCTTTCTACCGGCGCCACCCGGTAGCGGACTGCGGCCGGGCCACCATGCGTGAATGGACGCGCATCCTGAGCAGCCGGTGAACGCTCCTTCGCGCGACACCGCCATATCGTTAACTACCCCGAGGAGGGCTCCGGTCACTGAAGTTCGGGCGAGTTGCTGCAGTTCCGCGATTCTATCGCCGCCGTCCTGACCGATGGCGAGCGCTTGGCGGCGGAGCGGGCCCCGCGAAGACATCCTGCCGATGCGGGCGCCGCTTGCCGGATTCGCGGCGTGGGGCTCGTTTGGGCACGCGGGTGCGCGCGACACCATCGGGATGGCTACGATGAGATAACATCTGGAGCGTAGCCCCTGCGCGACTTCGCAGGCAGGGCGTGATTGGGGAGGCGGGAGTTGGGCGAGCTGCCCGCTTGCTCGGGTGGTGCGCGCCAAAGGCTTGGGTCGACCGCGCAATGGGTGCAGCCGTACCTTTTCTTTCGTTATGTACTGATGATGAACCTGTCGCCTATGATGGCTGCACTGGACTTTCACACACCTGTCCCCGAAGTACGGCGAGAGCGATGCGTTTCTCCACGATGTCTCGCCGTCTGCAACGATCCCCGCGCTTGCGTGCGTAACTGGCTCGACGCAGTTTACCTTCCTCTCCTCGCTAGTTCCATGAACTTAGTCTCAAGCAATGCCACAAAAAAACTCACCGCTATCGATAACCGAGCGCGAATTACGTTCGGTGATTCAGCAGGCTAAGCGTACGGGCCAGCACACGCTGGAGCTGTCCAGCCGCGGTATTCAGTCTCTGCCGAGGGAGATCGGGGACTTGGATCAGTTGCGGGTGCTGAAGCTTGGCGCCAACCGCCTCAACGGTATCCCGGATTCAATCGGTGGTCTCAGCGGCCTACTGGAGCTAGATCTAAGCGGCAATCGCCTCAGGTCGGTCCCGAGTTCAATTGCAGATCTTGTCGAGTTGAAGCGACTCGATTTGAGGAGCAACCAGTTGTCATCGCTCCCGGAGAGCATCTGCAAATTGCGCGGACTCGAGAAATTGCAGATCAACGTAAATAGGCTCAAGCGTTTGCCGGCGGGATTCAGCAGCCTTTCGAATCTTCGGGAGTTGTTTCTCAACAGTAACGAGTTTGACGGAATACCTAATCAGGTATGGGAACTAACGAATCTCGAGTCACTTTCATTAAGCGGGCCGTTCAACGAGCTACCGGCAGAGATTGCACGGCTACTCGCCTTGCAAGGTCTGTACATATTCGATGCTCCCCTCCGGGCATTGCCGGACGAGATAGCCATGCTGACGAGGCTGACTAGCTTATCCCTCAGTGGAACACGATTCAAGACACTCCCCTTAAGTGTGTGTGAGTTGACAGCGCTGGAGACGCTGAGCATCAACTCAGTCCGTTCCGAGTCGGCACAGGGACAACTAACGCGACTTCCGGACGAAATCGAGAACCTTACCGAGCTGCGCGTGCTGGACTTAGCTGGGAACTCCCTGCAGCAGCTTCCAGAGAGCATCGGAAAACTTTTGCGGCTGCAGGTGCTCACTCTGTCTGACAACGATCTCACCGCCATTCCGGCAACGCTCGGCAACCTCTCAGAACTCCGGCAGCTCTCGCTGGATAGCAATCGGCTCACACATGTGCCGAGTTCACTCGCGAAGTTAGGGCGGCTGCAGCAACTCTGGCTCGAAAGCAATCCCCTTAATTCCGCGCTTCAGAGCGCGTATGCGGCTGGACTAAACGAGTTGCGGGCGTACCTGGCAAGCCTTGAGGATGCCCAACCACTGTACGAGGCCAAGCTCGTGTTGGTTGGCGAAGGCGGCGTGGGAAAGACCACCCTGCGCAAGGCGCTCTCCGGCGAGGTGCCCGTCAGGGGCGAGCCAACGACCCACGGGGTAGAGGTTGAAGTCGAAGCGCTCCATATTCCGCATCCCTCCCAGCCCGGCGTGTCCATTCAGTTTAATACTTGGGACTTCGGCGGGCAGGAAGTTTACCGCGTAACGCACCAGTTCTTCTTCAGCCACCGCGCGGCCTACCTAGTTGTTTGGGAACCCCGGATGGGCGCGCACCAGGGACAGGTGGAGGAGTGGCTCAACCTGATCCGGCTGAGGGTGGGTGAGAGCGCACGCGTCATCATTGTTTCGACGCACTGTCGTACTGGGGAGCGAATCGCCCGTATCGACAAGCCCATGCTGGAGCGCGAGTACGGGAGCATGATCGTGGGGTTCCACGAGGTGGACAGCTTGACGGATGATCCCGTTACGCGCGAGAAGGTGGGGATCGTGAGGTTGCGGGCGCTCATTGCCCAAGCGGCGCAGGACCTGGAGCAGATGGGAGTGCCGTTCAGTAGCCTGTGGAAGAACGCCAGGGATGAGTTGCTTGCTATTGGGCAGACCGAGCCGCACATCACCTTTGGCCGGCTCACTGACGTGTGCGGGACTATAGGGCTTACCCCTGTAGCTGCAAAGACGCTGGCTATATTGCTGAACGACTTGGGGTACATCGTCTATTACGCCGACGACGAGCACCTGCGTGAGGACGTGATCCTTCAGCCCGAATGGCTCACTAAGGCGATTGGCTTCGTGCTGGAGGACGGCATCACTCAGGACATGGAGGGTATTCTCCCGGATAGTCGCTTGCCGGACGTGTGGCTCAACCATCCTTTCACGCACGAACCAAGGTACGATCCGCGTCATTATCCGTTCTTTCTGCGCCTTATGCAGAAATACGACGTCTCGTACCGGCTTGACAGCGGGACCGCGAGCCTCGTAGCCCAACACGTTCCCCAGATTCGACCTGAACTGCCATGGACGGCGGACCTGCTCCCGCGCCCGAGCGAGCGCCGTATCAGTTTGGTATGCGTGATGGACGAGAGCCCTCCCGGTTTAGTGCCTTGGATGATTGTTCGCACTCACGCGTATGCGATAGAGGCCACCACGCTAGACGGCCTCCACCACCGACTCCACTGGCATCGGGGCATGTTCCTGAGAAACGGCAGTCATGGCGAGGCGCTGCTGGAACTGCACGGCCGCGATTTCCACATGTTCGTGCAGGCGAGTTGGCCCGAGTACTTCATGAACGTGCTACGGCAGACGCTGCAGAAGCTCATAACGGACAACTGGCCAGGCCTAGAGGACAAGTACCATTTCGCCGTGCCCTGCCACGGCACACCCAGCGCCGGACGATGCACGGGCCTCTTCGGCCTCAATGCGCTCAGCCAGTTCCTGAATGAGGGGGACGAGCGGATTCGATGTCAAACCTGCCGGAGCAGTCAAGTTATTACAGAACTCCTTTTCGGATTCGAGGAGGAAGATTCGCGCGTGCAACTCAGGCGGATTGAGGAAAAGCTGGAGGTGGGGCTGTCGGATCTGGAGCGTGCTATTGAGGGATTGGGCAGCCGCCTGAACAACCACGTAATGGCCATCATGCGAGCGATGGCGAGTGAGGCACGGGAGGGGCCGCGGTTGTTCACGATTGAGCCGATTGGCGGCTGGAAACGCCTGTCTCCTGGGCGGCTGTTCACTTCCGCCTACCGGCTGGTATTATGGTGCGAGGCGGAAGGGTGCCAGCACCCCGCGTATCTGGACGAGAGTGTCGGCCCGGGAGCTGGCGTCTACGAGTTCAAAGCAACCCGTCAATGGCTGTCCACGGTCGCGCCTTACGCGAACTTTGTTGTGGGCGTGCTTAAGACCCTCGTACCGCTCGTCGCTCCGGCAGTCAATCTCTATTTCGGCTCCGCGACTGTGGACAGCGCCGGGCTCAAGGACCACGTTGACTTGGCTAAGGAAGGTACTGACAAGCTGCTGCGGCAGCTTCCTGTTCTCGACCGGGATGAGACGCCAGCGACCGTGCTCACCCACGATGAGCGTGCCGGCTTACTCGGGCTCCACGCGTTTCTGCGTGGACAGGACCCGCACCACACGCGACTGGGCCTCAAGCGCCACCCTACTTACACCGGCGACTATCTCTGGTTATGCCCGAGCCACTATGATGCGCTGCAGTCCCCGATCCCGGACCAGATTGCCGATGCCTCGGCGGCTCTCTCGTTGCCGCCGAACGCTCCTGATAGTACTGGGAGCACTCGGGCGAGCAGAAGGCCAAAAGGATGAGCGCGGAAGAAGAGACGAATCAATCCGTCCTACGCTCCTCGCGAGGGCGAGGGGCCGGGCACTCAGAACGACGGCGAGTCCTGCAAGACGTGCGGGGTAGTGCGTCGATGTGTGTATGCCAGCGGGCCGTTCGTACGGTACGGTCTCCGCCCAATCCAGGAGGTGCGCTGACGCAGTACGTTGTTTCATAGAGGCTTTAGTAGCGCATCCTGCGCAATACGACCGTCATCCGCGACGATCCGTTCACGTCGGTGCGCGCGCTGAACAGCAGCCCGGCCGGACATCCATATGGGCTGCAGCGGCGTGCACAACCTACTGGAACTCGGCTTGGTCCACGAACTGCACCTGCGCGTGCGTCCGCTCACGTTCAGGAGCGGGCAGCGCGTGCTGCACACTCGCGTGCACGCCCACCTTCGAGTGGATGTCTGTGACACCATTATCGCATGCGCGTGGTCGGTCCACCTACCAGCGCTTTCGCTTGGGTCGGCGGAGGCTCGCCGCTCGCTGCCGTCCTTAGAGCGGGGCGGATCAATCCCCTGTACCCACACACACCCATGCGCAAACTGCTTCCGTCTCTCCTCCTGCTCCCGCTCCTCGCGGCCTGCCAGCCGCAGACGTCACCATCTCCATCGCCGTCGCCCTCGTCCACGCCGGCGGCCGAACAGGGCGGTGCGCGCGAAACCACGCAGCAGGAGCAGGCGGCGGTGCTCGCGAGCATCCAGAGCTTCATGGATGCGCTGCGGGCCAAGGACGTGGCCGCGATGAACCAGCACGTGGACTCGCTCACGCGGCTGACGCTCATCCGGCCGACGCGGGACGGGGGAACGCGGGTGGTGGTGATGACCGGCGCCCAATTCATCACCGCGGTCACGCAGCCCAACCAGCCCGCGATCGACGAGCCCATCCGCAATCCAGTGGTGCACGTGAGCGGCAACCTGGCCACCGTCTGGGCCGAATACCAGGTGCGGCGCGACACCACCGTCACGCACTGCGGCTTCGACGCCTTTCACCTGGTGCGCAGCGGCGGGCGGTGGAAGCTCCTGAACATCAGCGACACCTACCAGGCCACGGGATGCGGCCTCGCCTGGCCGAACTGACGCCGTTCCCGGGCCGGGGCCGCTCAGATGATCCCACCGGGGTGCCCGGCCAACCCCCCCCGCTCCCCGCACCCTCGAGGTTTCCCATGCGCTACGTGATCCTGGGCTGCGCAGGCGTGCTCGCCGCCGCCGTCGCCTGTACTCGCGCTACACCACCGGTTCCCGCTCCGGCGGGCGGCGGGACGATTCTCGCGGCCGACCAGGGCGAGCTGTACTACCTGGGCCGGCGCCAATCTCCCACGCGGATCAAGGTCGATCCGAAGGTGGCCGGGTCCCGCCACCTCTTCATGCTCACGGAGGTGCTGCCCCCGGGCACGGGGGTGCCGGTGCATCGCCACACGCACGACGAGGAGATCCTCTTCATCCATGCGGGAACGGTCACGGTGACGCTGGGCGACCGGCAGACCGAGGCACGCGCCGGGGCCACGGTGTTCATTCCACCCAACACCTGGATCGGCGTTCAGAACACCGGGAGCGAGCCGGCCACGTTCCTCGCCATCTTCGCCGACCCATCCACGGGCGACTACTTCCGGGGGATCGGACGCGCGCCGGGCGACCCCAGGCCCCCGCCCACGGACGAGGAGTTCGCCGCGCTGAATCGCCGTCACCACATGGTGTACCGATGAGCGCCGCCGGCCGCTGACGAGTCAGACGCGCTCGGCCGGGGAGCGCGTTTTGCTCCGTGCCCCGTCGTTCACCAAACCCTGGATTTATCCGGTCCAGCCAGACAGAACACCATCACTACCGGACGGACGAGATGCTCAAGCGCAGAGGCAGTGCGGTATGGAACGGCACCGGGGCCGAGGGCTCCGGAACGATCAGCACGTTCAGCGGGGCGCTCAAGGACCAGCCGTATTCCACCTCCATGCGGTTCCAGAGCGAGGACGGCCGCGCGGGCACCAACCCCGAGGAGCTGATCGCGGCGGCGCACGCGGCATGCTACAACATGGCGCTCAGCTTTCAGCTCACCGGCGCTGGCTTTCCCCCCGAGGAGCTGAGCACGCAGGCGGTGCTGACCATGGAGAGCCAGGGCGTGCACTGGACGATCACCGCCGTGCGCCTGGAGCTCCGCGCCAAGGTTCCGGACATCTCCGCGGAACAGTTCCAGGAGCTCGCCCTGGCGGCCAAGGCCGGCTGCCCGGTGTCGAAGGTGCTGAACGCCGAGATCACCCTGGACGCCCAGCTCGCCTCCTGAGCCATCAGCCGGCGCCTCCGCGCAGCCCGTCCGCGGGCTGCGCGGACCGCCGGTCCGCCACCTGCCGCTTCGCGGAGCCGTGGCAATCAGCTCAGCTCGATTCCCATCCGCATCGTACGGCCAGGCTGGGGAAGCCCGCACTGGTCGTAGAGGGCCGCGTCGGTGGCGTTCTCCACGTCCAGCGACAGCCTGATCCGCAGCGGACGCCCTCGCCCGCGCATCCACTCGCGCTCCAGCCCCCCGTCCAGCCGCGTCCCCTCCCGGAGGCGAACCATCCGCTCCTCCTCCGCGTGCAGGCACCATTGCGCGCCCACGTACGATGCGTGGCTCCGGGCGCGCAGGCTCCACGGCAGGTCCAGCCGCGCGTCGAGGCCCGCCCGGGCAGAGGGCATGTTCTCCGGCCGCCGCTGCCCCCGCGGCGCGGTGGGATCCAGGATGCTCACCCGCTGCAGCATCAGGTCGGCGGACAGGGAGAGCGCGCGATGGCGGGACGTGGCGAGCAGTTCTACGCCCGCGCTCCGCATGCGGTCGCGGTTCTCGCGCCGGAACCGTCCGTCGCCCACGGCCGTGCGGACGATGGCATCCGACAGCTGGTGGCGGAACGCGACCGCCTGCACGTTCACCAGGCCAATCGCCGCCGTCGCGCCCACCTCGGCGCCCAGCAGCCGTTCCGGCCGCAGCCCGGGGTTCGGCGCGAACCGCCCGAGCGACCCCGAGTAGAGTTCGCGGAGCGACGGAATGCGCGCGCGGCTGCTTACCGATGCATGCAGGCGCATCGATGCACCCGGCTGGGCGCTCACGCCGGCCCGCATCCCGAGCGCCCGGAGGGAGCCCAGCGCCGGCTTGTCGCCGGATTCCGGCGTGTCGGCGGCGTCCAGCACCACCCCGCCCGTCACCTGCATCCGCCGGCCGGCCGCCAGCTCGCCCTCGCCGCCCAGGCTCCACAGGCGCTGGCGGTACCGCGCGAACGGGTCGTCGTCCACCCGCTCGCGGTGCCGGATGTCGGCGTGGGTGAACGCGTATCGCAGGGTGGCGTTGGGCCCCGCCGCGTGCTCCGCCGTCGTCCGCAGCGTGACGGTGCCGTCCCGCCACCGCTCGCGCGTCTCCACGGCATCGTACGCGAGGTCGGCGTACTGCTCCAGCTCGGTCGTGGCGGCATCCACCCCCACGCTGGCCTCCACCCGCGCCGGCCAGGTGGACGGAGCGCCCGCGGACAGCACCAGCAGCGAGCGCGCGGTCTCCGGGTAGCGCCACAGCCGCGGCTCCTGCAGGTGCAGCTCCGGGGGCACGCCGCGCGACCCGCGCAGCACGCTCAGCGAGGCGCCGGCCCAGGCGCCCGTGCCGCCCTCCGCCCGCGCGCCGACGAACGCCTGCGCCTGCTCGACGTCGCTGTTGGCGCGAAGCCCGCCGGTGGCGCCGGGATCGTCGACGTCTGCGGGCAATGGGTGCCCCAGCCGCCGCCGCACGCCCGCGGAGGACGAGAGTGAGAGCCTGCCCCCGCGCACCGCGGCCGACATGCCCGCCTGCCCCGAACCCGACACCGCGCCCGCGTGGTTCGCGCTCATCCGGAGCGTGGGCGCGGCCTGGCCCACGGGCGAGCGCACCTGCACCACGCCGCCGAGCGTGTTCGGGCCGTGCAGCAGCGACGCCAGGCCGCGCACCAGCACCAGCTGCCCGGCCGCGGGCACCAGCGAGGGGTCGGCCCGCCCATCCCAGGTCAGCGAGATCGGGATTCCATCCATCAGTACGGCAACCTGGCGAGACTCGGAGCCCCGCACCGACAGTTCCACCTCGCCACGAGAATTTTCGCGCACGCCCACGAACGGAATCCGGCGCAGCGCCTGCGCCAGCGTCGGCGCGGCCGGCAGCGCGAGCGAGTCCGCATCTGCCACGATGGCGCCGGCGCCCCCCACCACCACGGGGACGGCCGGTACGGAAACGATCACCGCCTTCAACCCCACGGCGGCGACGGTGTCGGGGCGCTCCTGGGCAGACACGGCGCCTCCGCTCATTCCGCCGAGCACCGCGGCCAGGCGAATCGGGCGCAGGAGGAGGCGCCGGCGGGTGCCCGGTGCGCTGGGGGGAACGGAGTGACGGCAGCGGTGCATGGAATCAGCGGAGTGAAACGAACAAGCCTGGGCGACGCGTACCTGTGGTCGCGCGAATCCCGCGCCAGCCGACTGCGCGACTCGCGGCCGTGAACATCCTGTTCCGCGTGCCCATTCGCGCAGCCTCTCGATCTCGTACCCGTCCGGGAGTCAGCCGGGGCCTCCGAGCAACCCGTCCCTGGGCGCCGAGCGCCACTCCGCTGCCCGGCGGTCCATCTCCCTGATGAAGCCGTCCTTGCCCTCCACGTACCCGTCCATGCTCCACGGGTACTCCTCCGCCAGCTTCCGCTTCAGCTCGCCGTACCGCTCCGCATCCGCGGGATGAGCGATCATGTAGTCGCGGAACGCCAGGTGGCGCTTCACCTCCCCGGAGCCGGCCCGGAACGCGTGCACCTGGTGGGTGCGGGTTCCATCCCGGTCGTCCTTGCGAAAGTAGCGGCGGCCCGGCATGCCAAACTCGCCCATCACCTGGTAGCCGATCGACTCCATCGCGGACCCTCGCGCGTCGATCGCCTCGATGTCATCCACCTCCACCAGCAGGTCGATCACGGGCTTGGCGTGGATGCCGGGGATCGCCGTGCTGCCGATGTGGTGGATGGCGAAGACGTTCGGCCCGAGCGCGGCGACGATGCGCTCCGCCTCCGACTCGAACGCATCTCTCCACCGGGGATCGTGCGGAACGACTTCTACTTTTTTCATGAATCCAGGGTTCTCGAGTGTTGCTCGTCGGGGCTAGCGGAGTGTAAGAACTTCGGGCGCGCTCCGTTCCAGAAGCCACACGATAGCAGGCCAGTCCACGCAGGTGGACTTCGTGTGGTCGTTGCCGCGAATTCATTCGCCCGGGGAGGCTCGGGCCATCCGCTCGGGCCTCTGGATGACAGATTGGGCGTACGATGCAGGAGGCGTGGGATCACGCGCCAGCTGTGTAGCTCGTTCGGCCCACCGGAGTGAAACAAAAGCGGGTCGCGCCCCGTTCTGGAAGCCACTCACATCCGGGCCCAATTCACCGCGACAAATGATTGCTGAAGTGCACGGTCCCTGTTATCCTACCGCACCGGGCGGACAGCGACAGGTGCCGCCCGGCCTCTGCGTCGTACGTGCCGCCCGCCATCCGCGTTTCCGACCTTTTTCCGCGTCTCCATCTGATGCATAGAGCATCCGCTTTCTGCCCGTCCGTGGCCGGGCTGGCCGTGGGGCTCGCCCTTGCGTGGCAGCCGAGTGCCGGGGCCGTGGCCTCCGGTGGGTCCACGCCGCCCGCGGGGGTGTCCATACCGGTCAAAGGGGTGGGCTTTGCCGCCGACGGGACCGTCGCGGGGAACGCCAAGGAGCGCGCGGTGCTGCTGCGGGCGGGCTCGCTGCGCTTCCTGGGCGTCGGCGAGCCCAGCGAAGTGCGGGCCGTCAGCCGCTCGGGAAACGTCGTGGGGACCATCGGCGAGATGGGGAGCGTGCGCGGCTTCGTCCGCATGCGCGACGGGGCCCTGCACGCGCTGCCCGCCGGGTTCACGCCCGTGGCCGTGAACGACGCCGGAGAGGTGGCGGGCCTGCATTACCCCGACGAGGGGCGCCGCCGCGCGGCGGTCTGGCGCGCGGGCGAAGCGCTGGTCCTGATCCCCGAACCGGACGAGATGCCCTTCGAGCCGGCCGGCATCAACGACCGGGGCGAGGTCGTCGCCTCGCACCCCGCGGCGGGCGTGTGGTCCCGGCGGGGCATGCGCCGTCTGCCCAAAACGCTGCGCGGGGGGGAGATCGACTGGCACAGCTCCGTCGGCATCAACAACCGGGGAGAAATCCTCGCCAACGGCTACGATTACCGGGACGGCGCCACCCCGTTCATCTGGTCGGGCGGCGCGGCCCGCACCCTGCCGAACCCGCGCCCCACCGGCAGCTACGGGACGGCCCACGCCGCGGCCATGAACGACCATGGAGAGGTGGTCGGCTGGTTCACCGTCCACGACGAGGACGGAGTGCCCGAGCGGTTCGCGGTCCTGTGGGGGCGGCGGGGCGTCCGGCTGCTCCAGGGGGTTCCCGGCACCCGCTCGTGCGTAGCCTCGGCCATCGACGGCGCGGGCACGGTGCTCGGTGTCTGCGAGTTCGGGGCGGGGTGGCGAATCGGCGAGCGCCCCGTCCCCACCGAGGTGCCCGTGGTGTGGGAGAACGGCGTGGCCCGGCTCCTGTGCGGCGGCGGGGCTCCCCCGCGGGGCCGGGAGCACCCGTGCGATCCGGCGACGTACGCGGCCGGGCCGCCGCCGGCGGTTTTCGTGGCCCGCATCCATCCGGCCCTTCCACGCTACCGGTTCGAGTTCGTGGTGGAGTACGGCGTACCGGTGGGGGTGAGCGCCGGTCCCCGGGACGGCAGCCGCGAGCCCCAGTATTTCGAACTCGAGGACGGCACGTCCACGGGCACGCCCATCCAGCTGCAGGACCTGAACTTCGACGGATACCAGGACCTGTCGGTGGTCACGATGGGCGGCGTTCACAACGAGAGCTTCAATTACTACCTCTTCAACCCGGCGACCGGAGCGTTCGACTTCTTTCGCGCGGACAACCAGCTCGTCCCCGTCCGGGCGCGCCGCGAGCTCACCCAGTACATCCACGTCAGCTGCTGCGCCGGGGAGCTGAGAACCTTCCGCTGGGTGGATGACAAGCTGGTGATGGTGCGCAACGAGGTGTGGGAGCCCTGGTCGCGGGACCAGAGCCGGACGCTGCGCGCGGTCAGCGAGTGGAGGAACAAGCGCATGGTGGAGGTGTCGCGGCGGGTAGAGCCCGCAAAGCCGGAACCCCGATGAACGACGGGCCGGAGTTTCGCTCCGTGATGGCGAAGGCGGATCGCGTGGTGCTCGGCGCCGTCTGGGGCTTCGCCGCGTACTTCGTGGTCTGCATGATCTTCCTGTTCACCCTGATCATCGCCCAGGGCGGCGGCGGCCCGTGCGATCCGGAGATGGGCGGGTGCCACGATTCCCCCGACGCGATCGTGGCGGTGCTGTCGGTGCTGGTGGCGCTCACGGCGGGGATCCCGGCCGGCATCTGCGCGGTGGTGCCGAGCTGGCGCGTGAGCGTGCGGCCCATGCTCGCCGCCGCGGGGGTGACGTTCGCCCTGTCGGCGGTGCTGGAGGCGAGCGGCGCGGGCGGCCCCGACGCGGGGGCCCTGGCCCTGTGCCTGATGGGGCCGCTGCAGATCGCCGCGGCGCTGGCCGCGTGGGGCATGCGCAGGTCGGCCGGCTCGGCGTAACGCATCCGGTTCTTCCCGTCCCCGACGACGCACACCTCCGCATCCCCAGCCCTGGTCATGCAAGATTTCCGCGTCCGCTCCCGCGCCGCGCGATGGCGCTGGATGGTGCTCCTGCTGGCGGCGTTCTACACCGCCTGCGGCGCCTGGCTCATGGGCGGCGACGGCCAGCGGCTGACGGTGGTGAGCCCCGACGGAACCTTGCGCCTGGACTTCCGTCCGCCGAGCCGGTTCTGGCTCCTGGTGCACGGCCCGATGCAGGCGCCGGCATACGTGGTACTCCATGAGAACACCGCCCCGTTCAGGAAGCTCGCGGAGAGCGCCGTGGTGGACCTGCACCGGGACCACGAGATTTCCTGGGGAGTCGGCATCCGCGGCCCGGGCGGCGAGTCGCCGGAGTGGGGTGACATCCGGGTCGGTTCCAAGGTGGTGTTCAGGGACGTCCTCGGCGGGGACCCCCCTGCTATCGACATCCCCCGCACGACGCTGGATCCCCTCGACTCGATGCGGAGACCCCTGGTGCGCGGAATCCCGCTCGTGCTCCTGGCCGGGGCGTGTTTCCTGGCGCTGGACCTGTTCCTGGTGGGCTACACCCTGTTCACCGGCCGGGTGCGGGACAGGGTGGGCGCGGCGGTGCAGCATTCGGCGTGGGTGTTCGCGGGCGCCGCATGGGTCCTCGCGACGACGGTCTGCATGGTCTGGGGGCTGTGGAGGCCGTTCGTGGCCGGCATGCTGCTCCTGGGGGTCGGCGTGATCCCGGCCACGCTCTTGGCGATGCTGCCGTACGTGGACCGGGCCCTTCTCCTGGTGATCGCGGCGGCTGCCGCGGCGGCCATGGCATGGTACGCGGGCCGGCGGCTGCGCGGGCGGGCCGCCCCGCTGCAGGCGTCTTCGTACGATGGACGCCCTCACCCGCCCGTGGCCCTGCCTGCCGAAGGAGCGGAATGAGCCCGAAGGCCAAGCGCCTGGCGCTCGCGGCCGTGGGCGTGGCGGGGCTGGGGCTGCTGTACCTGTGGAGATGGGGAACGCCTTCCGGTGACGCGGAGTGGAGCCCCAACCGGCGGTACTACGTGCAGCGCTACAGCAACCTGAACTCCCGGATGTTCGAAATGCGGCCGCCGGGCGACGGCTCCAACTCCGACGGCTACGTGCGCCTGTACGACCGCCGCGGACGGCTGCTCCGCGAGCTGTACTACCGCGACAACCTGTACGTGCAGCCCCTGTGGTTCGGAGCCACACTGTGGCTGAACGAAGATTCGGTGGCGCTCCCCACGACCTCGGAGTAGACATTGTTGCGAAGAATGCGGGTTGCGCGGGCGTTGCTGATGGCCGCCGCGCTGTTCGCGCCCGGCGCCGCCCGGGCGCAGGCGAGCCCCCTGCAGACGGCGGAGGCGTTCCTGGACGCGCTGCGCGCGGGGCGGTGGGAGGCCGCCGCGGCGCTCCTGGACCCACGCGACGCCGCGCAGTACCAGGAGAGCGAGCTGTCTTTCGCCGCGGCGGAGGCCGACCGCAGGCGAACGGGCGAGCTCCGCGCCGACACCACCCCCGTGTGGACGATGGCCTCGGCCCGGCTGCCGGTGTACGATACCGCCGCCGTAGAGCTGCTTCCCGGCTACCGCACCATCGGCGAGCACGCCGCGCTCCCGCCCGCGCGGTTCGTGGCGCTCGCCCTGCAGGCCTGGTCGGACAACCCGTACGTGGAACTGCTCACCGGCCCCGCCAACCGCATCCTGGGCGAGGTGATGGAGGACGACTCCACCGCGCACGTCCTCATGCGCCGCGAACCCGGGGCGGGGGACGTGGGCGATCCGGACGGGCTCGACGAGATGGACGTCTTGAGCCTGCGGCGCGTGGATGGCCACTGGCACGTCGTCTCCACCTGGAACCTGCTTCGGCCCGTCCGCGCGCTCCACGTTCGCCAGGTTCCCACGGATGACGTCGATTCCGCGCAGTGACCGCGGCGGCGTCCTGCCACGGCTCGCGCGGAGGCTGCTGCTCGCTGCCGCCGCGCTCCTGACGCCCGCCGCCGCCGCGGCGCAGGCGACCCCCGCGCAAACCGTGCAGGCACTGTTCGACGCGATGGCCGCGCGGCAGTGGGATTCCGCGGCGGCGCTGCTCACACCGGAGTCCGCGGCGAGGTATCAGCGCCACCTGCTCGGCCTGGACCCTCCGCCCGCCGGGGACGACGAGTCCGGCAGCCGCGAACTCCGGCTGCCCGATCCCGAGAGCGTAACCCGGGACGACTCGATCGCCCTTGGCCTGATCCCCGGCCTTGGGCCGGCCGCCGAGTTGGCCGCTCTCCCGCCCGAACGATTCGTGGCGCTCGCCCTTGGGGCCTGGGGAGGCACGCTGGACTTCGAGATCGCCACCGCGCCGGGCGTCCGCAAGGTGATCGGCCAGGTGGTGGAGAATGATTCCGTGGCGCACGTTCTCTACCGGGTGGACCGGGGACCGTACCCGGACGGCTTCCCTGGAGCGGTTCGCGTCGTTCGCCTGGACCGGGTGGACGGCCGCTGGCTCGCTCGCGTGAACCGTGAGCTGTTCCCTTCGATCGATTTCCAGGTGCTGTACGCCGCGTGGATGGAGGAGCTCGGGTGACGCCGGAGATTGCAGCAACCGTCCTGAGACGATCGCCACCAGCGCACGACTCCATGAATCCGCACCGATCGCCCGTCCGCCTGAACCGCTGGCTCACCGCCGCCGCCGCCGCGAGCTGCGTCGCCGCGTGCCGCACAGCCGCTCCGGACAGACAGGCGGCCGCGCCCGAACCCGGAGACACGGCCGTGGTGCAGGTGAGCGCCGCACACGCCGGCGGAGACACGGCGGTGGTGCCGGTGAGCGCCGTGGATGCCGGAGACATGGCCGTGGTCCAGGTGAGCGCCGCCGCCGCCCCCGGAGACACGGCGATGGTGGAGGGGAGCGACACCGACCCCATCATGATCGTCTCGGACCAGGACTGGTGGCAGCCCTTTCGGCTCGACAGCTACCTGAAGCACCTGGACAACGCCGACAGCAAGCTGCTCGACCGGCGGTGGGGCCCCGATGGGCGGCTCTACCTCCTGGTCCGCTCGATCGAGGCGTCGCGGTGGGACCGCAAGATCGGCTTCTGCGGCTCGGGCCAGGAGATGCACCTCGCCTGGCTCGCCGCCGATTCCGCGATGCGGGTGGTGAAGGAAGCCAGGGTCCTCGTGGCTTCGTGCCTCATGGGCCTGGAGCTGGAACGCGAGTCGCTGAAGGGGACGGAGGCCCCGTGGTACGTTCGGTTCCGCGTCGCGGGTGACAGCCTGGGGACGGTGGAATACGATCCGCGGCATCCCGAGAGCGGGCTTCGCATGACCACTGTGCTCGACACGCTGCGCATGTAGTCCCGGGCGAGTGGTCCGGCGGAGCGTGCTTCGCCCAGTCCACCCGCCCGTCCGGCGCGCCGACTCCTGTTCCCGCGGGAACCGACGCGCACTATCTTCTACTTACCCGTCGTCCGCCCCCACTTCCCGCCTCTCCTCTCCCCATGCGCCGCGTATCTGCCCTCCTCGCCGCGCTCGCCGGCTTTGCCGGCGTGTTCGTGCTCCGCGCCGAGTCCGCGGACCAGACCGGCCCCGTGCTGGGCGTGCTGCGCACGGCGCCGGACTCCGCCGCGCAGCCCTTCGACGTGGTCACCGTCACCTTCGACCGGCCCGTGGCGGGCGGGCTGGAGGAGATGGTCAGCGCCGAATCGCTCTTCCGCATCGAGCCCGCCGTTGCAGGAAAGGTGGAGTGGCGCGACCCGGTGACGCTGCGCTTTACCCCGGCCGCACAGCTGCGCCCCGGCGCCACGTACACGGTCACCATCGACAACGGCTTCGCCGCGATGGACGGTGCGCGCCTGCCGCGGCCGCACCGCTTTTCGTTCACGGTGCAGACCGCGCGGATCCTCACGGGCTACCCCGTGGGCCCCCACGCGAAGCCGCTGTACCTGGAGCCGGAGCCCCGCTTCTTCGTGATGGTGAGCAGCGGAGTGGAGCCGGCTGCGCTGGCCGCCGCCGGCCGGCTGGAGCTGGGCAAGGCGTGCGAAGGGGCCGGGACGGTGGCGCTGCGCGGCGTCGGCACGCGGCCCATCGGCAGCGGCGACCCCGAGTGGCTGCGGTTCTTCGGCAGCACGGGCAGCACGGCGGGCGACGAAATGCGGCGCGTGGTGGAACTCGCGCCCGCCCGCCCGCTTCCGCCGGGGTGCGAGGGGGAGCTGGTGCTTCCCGTGGGAATGGGCGACGCCCAGGAGGTGCGCTGGCCGTTCGCCACCCACGGCCCCCTGCGCGTGGTGGAGGGCGGCTGCCCCGAGTACAACTGCCACTACGGACCCGCGGTCATCGAGTTCTCCACCCCCGTGCGCGGCGCGGACGTGCTTCGCTACGTGCGCCTGGACCGCGACCGGCCCTTCGTGGTGAGCGACACCACCGCCGAACAGGCCAGCTGGGTGCTGGAGGGACGGCTGCAGCCCCGCCGCAACTACACGATCACCGTAGACCCGGCGCTCACCGACATCTTCGGACAGCGGCTGGGCACACCGGCGCGCATCGCCTTCACCACCCCCGCGGTGCCCCCCTCCGTGGTGCATCCGCACGGCAAGCTGGTCATCGAGCGCGAGGGCTTCCGCACGCTCGCCGTGCAGCACGTGAACGTCGACACGCTGGAGGTCACCGTCGTCCCGGTTCCCGACTCGCTGGAGGGACGCCTGCTGAGCCGCGGCTGGGGCGGATGGAACGAGGTGTGGACGCGGCTGCGGCCCCGCGCCGCCCGCCGCCGCATTCCCGTGCGCAGCGAGCGCGACCGCAGCTCCGTCACCGGGGTGGCGCTGGCCGCCCCCGACGCGCGGCGCGGCCCCGGCGGCACGCTGATGCTGGTGGAGGTGACCGGCGCGGGGGTGGATACCGCGGGCGGCGGGCACCCGCTGGCGCTGGTGCAGGTGACGGACCTGGCGGTGCACGCCCGCGTGGGCGTGGACCAGGCCGTCGTGTGGGTGACCGGGGTGGGCGACGGCAGGGCGCGGGGCGGGGTGGAGGTGGCCTTTCACGACGGCTCAGGCGCCGTGCGGGCCACGGGCCGCACCGACGAGCGGGGGGTGGCCACGCTCACCGGCTTCCGTCCCCTCCCGCCGCCGCGCGACACCGCCTGCACGGGCGGCGAGGAGTGCAGCTGGGTGCCGCCCATCGAGGGCTACGTCGCCGCGCGGCTGGGGGCGGACCGCGCCCTGGTGGGGATCAGCGAGTACGATCCGGACCTTTCGCCCTACCGCTTTGGCCTATACGGCGCCTGGGGAGAGGAGCGCGCCCCCGCGGCCGGCGCCGTCTTCACGGAGCGCGGCATCTACCGCCCGGGCGAGCCCGTGTACGCCAAGGCCATCATCCGCCACGGTCCGCTGGGCTCGCTGGCGCCCCCCGCGCCGGGCGACTCCATCCGCTGGCGCTTTACGGACCGCCAGGGCGAGCCGCTGCGCGAGCGGACCGTTCCCCTCAGCCGCTTCGGCACGGCGGACCACACCTTCCGGCTGCCCGCCGACGCCGCCCTGGGCGACTACGGCGTGCAGATCCTGCTGCACCGCGAGGGCGAGTGGCGGCAGGTGGGCTTCGCCAGCTACCAGGTGGCGGAGTACCGGCCGCCGGAGTTCCTGGTAGAGGTGGCCACGACCCCCGAGCCGCGCTTCGCCGGGCAGCGCCTGCGGGCCACCGTGGGCGGTCGGTACCTGTTCGGCGCGCCCATGGGCCGGGCGCCGGTTCGCTGGTCTGCCCGGCAGGTGCCCGCGTCGCCGTGGGAGCTGGAGATTCCCGGCACGGAGGGATGGTACCTGGGCGACGCAAGCGAGTGGTGGGAAGAGGATTCGGAAGGCGTCGTGGTGCTGGCCGGCGGCGTCGACACGCTGGATGCGCGCGGCTACCGCGAGCTCGACGTGGCGCTTCCCCCGCAGCCGGACGGCCGCCCCGTGCGCGTGACCGTCGTCGCCGAGGTGGCCGACGCCAACCGGCAGGTGGTGGCGGGCGTCGCCTCCGTCCTCGTGCATCCCGCGGAGTTCTACGTGGGCGCCCGCCCCGAGGGCGCGGGCTACTTCTGGTCGGCCGGCACCCCCGTTCGCGTGGGCGTCACGGCCATCCGACCCGACGGGCGCACCGTGGCCGGCGTTTCCGTCGAAGGCGCGGTCGTGCGCCGCGAGTGGCACCGCGTGCGCCGCAGCCGCGGCGGAATGTACGACGAGGTGGGCGAGTGGGTGACCGACACGGTGGCCACCTGCGTGGTGAGAACTCCGGGCACCTGCGCC